>DATBAK010000007.1 GCA_036271555.1 Acidimicrobiia bacterium | reverse complement strand
GCTGCTGTGGGCCTCCGACTATCCGCACCCGGAAGGCACGTTCCCGGAGTCGCAGGCAGTGGTCGCGCGCATCTTCGCCGACCTGTCGGAGCCGGAGCGCGAGATGGTCGCGTGCACGAACGCGGCGAGGCTCTACCGCGTGGATCTCTCGAAGGCCCACGTCGCGGCATGAACGACTCACTCCCACGCGGCGAGCGGAGCGGCCCGGAGGGCGGCGCGCCACGAGCTCGCCGGCGAACGAAGAAGCGATCGCGAGGCGGAGCCGAAGCGATCGTGAACGAGTGAGCGAGAACGCACCCTTGCCGAGACAGTGAGAGCCGCAGCGTGACCCACACCATGAAAGACAGAACCGCGGTCGTCGGAGTGGGTGCGACGCCCTACTACCGGCGAGGACGGTCGGTACCGCAGACCGCGATGGAGCTCGCGGGCAAGGCGACGATCGCGGCGCTCGAGGACGCGGGCCTCACCGTCGACGACCTCGACGGCTTCGCGCTCTACAGCATGGGCTTCGACACGTCGCTGTTCGCGCAGTGGCTGGGCGTGCCCGACGTGAAGTTCACCGCGCAGCTCACGGGCGGCGGGGGCGGCGCGGCGGGTTCGGTGGGCCTCGCGTCGGCCGCGATCGTCGCGGGGATGGCCGACTGCGTCGTCAGCGTCATGACGCTGCAGCAGGCCGCGTCGCGTTTCGGTGCGTCGTTCGCGCCCCGTGGCACACCCGGCGCGACCTATTCGGCACCGCCGTCGCCCGAGGGCAACTTCATCCAGCCGTCGGGGCTCATGGGTCCGGGCCAGATGTTCGCGGTGCTCGCACAGCGGCAAATGCATCTGTACGGCACGACGCGCGAGCACTTCGCGGAGGTCGCGATCTCGACGCGCGAGAACGCGCGCCGGCGCGAGACCGCGCTGATGCGCGACGAGCTCACGCTCGACCGATACTTCGACGCGCGCATGATCTCCGACCCCCTCTGTCTCTACGACTTCTGCCTCGAGTGCGACGGCGCCGTCGCCGTGGTGACGACGTCGATCGAGCGCGCGCGCGACCTTCGGCATCCGCCCGCGGTGGTGATGGCGAGCGCGCACGGCGGTGCGGGGCGCTGGGGTCAGGCGATCACTTGGATGGGCATGCCCGACGAGTACTTCGCGTCGTCGGGCCATCGCGATGTCGCGAAGCGGCTGTGGGAGATGGCCGGCGTCGGGCCCGACGCGGTCGACGTCGCGTTGCTGTACGACCATTTCACGCCGATGGTGATCATGCAGCTCGAGGACTACGGCTTCTGCGGCATCGGCGAGGGCGGCGCGTTCGTCGCCGACGGCAACATCCGCTGGCCGAACGGCTCGCTGCCCGTGAACACGCACGGCGGCAACCTGTCGGAGGCCTACATCATCGGCATGACGCACGTGAAGGAAGCCGTCGAGCAGATACGGGGAACCGCGGTGAACCAGGTCGAAGGGGCCACGGTCGCGCTCGCGACCGGAGGCCCGGCGTCGATCCCGACGAGCTCGCTCCTGTTGCGGAGCGACCGGTGAGCGCGCCGCGCGGCGTGCTGCCGCCCGATGTCGTGTGGCTCGCGCCGAACGTGTTCACCGAGCCGTTCTGGCTCGCGACCGCGGAGCACCGGCTCACGCTTCCCCGCTGCACGAGCTGCGGCACGTACCGCTTCCCGCCGTCGGCGTTCTGCTTCCATTGCCGCGCGCAGGCCGTCGAGTGGGTCGAGCACGACGGCACGGGCACGCTCTACTCGTTCACGATCATTCGTCATGCGGTGATCCCCGACGTCGCCGACGCGCTGCCGCTGATCGCGGGGGTCGTCGAGCTGCCGGGCACGGGTGGGGTGCGGCTGGTCGCGAGCATCGTCGACACCGACCTCGACGCGGTCGCGATCGGCAAGCCCGCGGAGCTCGTCTGGTACGACGTGCGCGAGGGCACGACGATCCCCTGCTTCCGGCTGGTATGACCGCGACCTCTCGACTCACGCTCGCCGGCGTGATGCACGGTCACGCGCGGTCGCGTCCCGATCGCATCGCCTTCGCCGACGGCGCGGTGCGGTTGACCTGGCCGGAGCTGGCGGCCCGCGTCGCGCGACTCGCGGGCGCGCTCGCGGCCGACGGCGTCGGGTCCGGCGAGCGCGTGCTGTGGCTGGGTCAGAACTCGTTCCGCCTCCAGGAGCTGCTGCTCGCGTGCTCGGTGCTCGGCGCGGGCTTCTGTCCCGCGAACTGGCGCCAGACGCCCGCCGAGCTCGCGTTCGTGATCGACGACCTCACGCCGCGCGTCGTGTTCGCGCAACGCGAGGAGATCGGTGAGACGATCGCGGCCGGACGCGCCGCATCGCAGCGTGGTGCCGACCCACGCTGGATCGTGCACGACGACGCCGACGACCCGTACGAGGCGTACCTCGCGGGCGGCGCACCCGTCGATGCCGACACAGCAGACGTCGACGGCGACACCGCGGTGCTCTTCGTCTACACCGCCGCCTTCGGCGGACGGCCGAACGCGGCGATGCTGAGCAACCGCGCGCTCATCGCGCAGTCGCTGCTGATGGCACCGTGGTCGGGCATCGACGGCGACTACGTGTTCCTCAACTCGGGCCCGTTGTTCCACATCGGCACGTTCATGCCGAACCTCTCGACCTTCGTCGCGGGCGGCACGAACGTGTTCATCCGTCGCAGCGACGGCGATGTGGTCTGCGAGGCGATCGCGCGCGAGCACTGCACCGGAGGGTTCGTCGTCGGGCCGATGGTCGACGCGATCGTCGAGGCGAACGCCGACGGCCGCTACGACCTGTCGTCGTTCCGCGGTCTGCGCGGCCGACCGGAGTTCGACGCGATGGTGCAGCCCGATCGGTCGGTCTGGGGCCGCAACGCGGGCGGTTACGGGCAGAGCGAGGTGATGGGCATGGCGACGTTCAACCTGCTCGCGCCGGACGCCATCGGCACGCACGGCCGCCCGTCGCCCCTCGTCGAGCTGCGCGTCGTCGGCCCCGGCGACGAGGAGCTTCCGGCCGGCGAGGTCGGCGAGATCGCGCTGCGGGGCCTCACCGTGATGAACGGCTACTGGAACCGACCGGAGCTCAACGCGGAGCGGTCGCGACGCGGTTGGCACCACACGAACGATCTCGGTCGGTACGAGCCCGACGGCTCGTTCTCGTTCATCGGACCGAAGACGCGCATGCTCAAGTCCGCGGCCGAGAACATCTATCCGGCCGAGGTCGAGGGCGCGCTGCGTACGCATCCCGCGGTCGCCGACGCCGCGATCATCGGTGTGCCCGACGAGCGCTGGGTACAGAGCGTCACCGCGATCGTCGTGCTGCGCGACGGCGAGCGCGCCTCCGCCGATGAGCTCATCGAGCACTGCCGCACGCGCATCGCGTCGTACAAGAAGCCACGCGCGGTCGAATTCGTCGACGCGCTGCCGCGCGCCGGCTTCGCAGTCGACTACGACGCGCTCGACGCGCACTTCGGCGGCGGTGGGTACCCGGGCGGGACGACGCGCAGCGCGTGAGCCGCGCGGCGCGGACGCGGCGCCTACGTCGCGCCGTCGTCACCACACTCGAGCTTCGGGCAACCGCTCGCGAGCACGCGCCCGGACGCCGGCAACGCGAAGCCGAGGTGCACGACGTGCATCGGCATCTCGTCGAACCGACCGCACGTCAACGTGTCGTCGTCACTCTCGTCGGTGCGCGTCGACACGGTGAGGCGCACGTCCGCGCCGACGCGCGCGACCTGCGTGCCCGAGTAGTCGAAGCCGCACTCGTCGACGCGGATCACCACCGCACGGCGGTCGCTCGAGATGCGCACGACGTCCCAGTCCATCGTCACGCGCGACCGGTGCGAGGTCGTCAGATGATGGAGCGTGTGCGCGGCGGGACGGATCCCGATGAGCAGCAGCGCGGCGAGCAGGACGCTCCACGCGACGCGCCGCCAGAAGCGACGACGGGACAACCGTCGCCGCCTGGGCTTCCGTGGCTTCGTCGCCGCCCTCGCGTCCCCACCCTTGCTCATTCGGCCCGTAACGGTAGCGAGCGAACTCCGTCACGCGTGCAATAGGCGGCGCTACGCCGGCAGCTCGCTGCGGCCGTCGGTCGCCCACCAGCTCGCGGTGAGCCGGAGCCCGCCGAGGTCGCCGCGCGGCTGGAGCTCCTCGAACGAACGCTTGTAACCGGTGAACTTGAACTTCCAGAGCCCGCCCGCCTTGACGTACTCGTCGGTATAGAAGGCCGCGCCGCGGATCGTGATGTTCCAGGCGGTGTCGATCACCGTGTCCTCGAGCGCCCAGACGCCGGTCGCGGTCGTCGGGCTCGTGAGCTCGATCTCCGGGTGGTGGATGCGGTGGCTCGAGTGAAAGGTCTCGGCGCCCATGCTCGAGCGCAGCCACTCGACGATGTTGTCCGCGCCCTCGTGCGTGTAGGCGCCGTTGCTGTACGCGACGACCGCGTCGTCGACGAAGAGCGTGCGCAGCTCGTCCCACAGCTTCTGGTCGATGCAGCGCATGTACGCGTACTTCAACCGCTTGATGAGCTCCATCTCGACCAGGTCCTCAGGCGTCATGCGCCGAGGCTAGGCCCAGGCCGAAACGTCGTTCCATCCGGAACCGTGCGGGTCGCCTCGCGGACCGCACGCCTCGGCGGCTGAGGCGTCGGGAGCGGCGAGCACAGCGAGTGCGACCAGCAGGCGCAGGCTACTTTCGCGTCGATGACCGACACGATGGCGCAGGGCAGCATCGACGAGGTCGTGCAACGGCTCGACGACGAGTCGCTCTACGCGGGCGACCCGTTCCCCGTGTACGCGCGGCTCCGCCGCGAGGCGCCTGTCGCGTGGAACTCGCGTCTGGGCTATTGGGCGGTGAGCCGCCACGCCGACGTCGTCGCGGTGTCGAAGGACTCGGAGCGGTTCTGCTCGCGCCGCGGCATCCTCACCTTCGAGATCGGCGTCGAGTACCCCACCCCGCCGACGATGATGCACACCGATCCGCCCGAGCACACGCGCTATCGCAAGCTCGTGCAACCCGGCTTCGCGCCCTCGGTGATCCGCGCCTTGGAGCCCGCGGTGCGCGCACGCGCGCGCGGGTTGGTCGACGCGCTGGTTGCGGGAGAGGCCGTCGACTTCGTCTCGGCCGTTTCCGTTCCGTTCCCGCTGATGATCATCAGTGATCTGCTCGGTGTGCCGCGCGACGAGTGGCGCAAGTTCTTCGACTGGTCGGAAGCATCGATCCCCGGCGCGGCACCGTTGACCGACGAAGAGCGCGCGCGGCTCATGAACGAGATGCACGAGTACCTGCTCGACATGACGCGCTCGCGCCGAGGCGACCCGCACGACGATCTGATCTCGGTGCTCGCGAACGTCGAGATCGACGGTGAGCACCTGACCGACGCCGAGCTCGTCATGTTCCTCAACCAGTTGCTCGTCGCGGGGAACGAGACGACGCGCAACATGGTGTCGGGCGGGATGTGGGCGCTCGCGACGAACCCCGACCAGTGGCAGCGGCTCGTCGCTTCTCGCGCGCTCGTGCCGACGGCGGTCGAGGAATGGCTGCGCTGGACGACCGCGGTGATCGCGTTCATGCGCACCGCAACCGTCGACACCGACGTCGGTGGCACTGCGGTGAAGGCCGGTGATCCGCTGCTGCTGCTCTACGCGTCGGCGAACCGCGACGAGGACGAGTTCGGACCGACCGCCGACCGCTTCGACGTCGGCCGAGACCCGAACCACCACGTCGCGTTCGGGTTCGGGGCGCATTTCTGCATCGGCGCGGCGTTGGCCCGGCTCGAGGGGCGCGCGCTGCTCGACGCCCTGCTCGACCGCTTCACCACCGTCGAGCCCGCGGGCGACCTCGAACGGACGCCGTCGGGCATCATCGCGGGCGTGCGCGCCGCGCCCCTGCGCTTCGGCTGACCTTTCGGTAGCGTCGCGTCCGTGGCGTCCGACGCGATCAAGCTCAACTGGCGTCGGACCGAGGCGCACGCGCTCCTCCCCGATCCCGAGCCCCGCCCGATCGCGTACACGATCATCTCGGTCGACGACCACCTCGTCGAGCCGCCGGGCATGTTCGACGGGAGGCTCGCGGCTTCCTTCGCCGATCGCGCGCCGCGCGTCGTCGAGACCGAAGAGGGTCACGAGGTCTGGCAGTTCGACGGGCGGGTCTTCTTCCAAGTCGGGCTCAACGCGGTCGTCGGTCGTCCGCGCGAGGACTGGCTCGTCGAGCCGACGCGCTTCGAGGACATGCGTCCCGGCTGTTACGACATCGATGCGCGCATCCGCGACATGGACATCAACGGCGTGTGGGCGTCGGTGAACTTCCCGTCGCAGATCACCGGTTTCTGCGGCGCGGTGTTCTCGCGCTGTTCCGATCCCGAGCTCGGCCTCGCGGTGACGCGTGCGTGGAACGACTGGTTCTACGACGAGTGGTACTCGCGCTATCCCGAGCGCATCGTGCCGATGGGCATCACGTTCCTGGGCGACGCGGAGCTGGCGGCCGCCGAGATCCGTCGCAACGCGGCGCGCGGCTTCACCGGCGTCACGCTGCCCGAGCAGCCCCACCGCATCGGGATGGAGCCCATCTTCTCGAAGTGGTGGGACCCGATCATCGCCGCGTGCGCGGAGACCGACACGGTCGTCTGCCTGCACGTCGGTTCGACCGGCGTCGCCGACATGCCCGCGGGCGCGCCCTACGTACCGCTCGGCGCGACGTTGTTCGGACAGCTCTCGCTGGCCGCGTGCGCGGAATGGCTGTGGTCGGGTTACCCGGTGAAGCATCCCGATCTGAAGATCGCGATGTCAGAGGGCGGGATCGGTTGGGTCGCGATGCTGCACGACCGGCTCGAGAACATCGTCGACCGTTCGGGGTACGGGCAGTACTTCCAGTCGAAGGAGCTGCGCCCGGCCGAGGTGCTGCACCGCAACTTCTGGTTCTGCACGATCGACGACCCGTCGACGTTGTCGACGCGCCACACCGTCGGGATCGACCACATCATGTTCGAGACCGACTACCCGCACGGCGACGGCACCTGGCCCGACAGCCAGGCCGTGTTCGACCGGTTCTACGGCTCACTCCCCGCCGACGAGATCGCCAAGATCAGCCACGCGAACGCGGCCGCGCTCTTCCGCCACCCCCTCCCCCCGCCCGACTCCCCCCACGCCGCCGGCCTCCGCTAGTTAGTGGTACTGCGTTCCTCGACGATATGCCGATAGCGCAGTACCACTAAGCCCGGGAACGTTGCGCGATCGCGGCTGCGACCTGATGGAAGACGCGGTCGTCGCCCTGCTGCAGCGCGCCGGCGGTGATGCTGAACCGCAGCCAACCCGCCGCGGTGAGGTCATTGCGCCGAACCGAGTCATTGTCGTGCACCGCCTTGCGCATGTGCGGATCGCGGCCGTCGAACTCGAGCGTCACGAGCCACCGCGACCACGCGGCATCGAGGATGTACCGCCGGCCACCGATGACGACGTCGTGCTCGAGCTCCGGACGCGGCAGCCCGAGCGCGGTGGCGCGCCTCACGACCAAGGCTTCCCACTCGTTGCGTGACCGCGTGAGCTCCGGGTGCAGATCGTCGAGCAGCTGGATCGTGATCGCGCAGCCCGGACGCTTCCGGTTCGACAGCTCCAGCGCGCGCTTCCGCAGGGCGTCGGGATCGACGAGCCCGCGTACGATCGCGCTCTCGATCAACGCACGGCCGCGCGCCCGCGACATGCGATGAACCACATCGAGCACCATGCGGGTCGGGCCGAGTGTCTGCAAGCCGTCGACGCGTTCGCACTCCTCCTCGTGCAACTCCCGAGTGGTGTGGTGACCCGGAACGGCGTGCCGGGAACCGCGCGCCACGATGACCGACGGACGCGCCGGCGGGGCCGCGAGCCCGTACAGAGCCGCCGCAGACAAGCCGCTCGCGTTGCCGCCCGTACGCAGCAGCTCGCCGGCGAGCTGGTCCTTCCAGGTCGGCACGGTCGACACGACGAATCGATACAGACCCCGCGCCTCACGCTCGATCACGCCGCGCGTGACGAGCAGCGTGAGCTCATCCGGCGTGACACCGGCCGCGCACGCCTGCTCGGTCGTGAAGTATCCGCGCTGGTCACGTCGTTGCGCGACCCGGCGCAGCCGCCGGAACCGGTCCGCCTTCGCCGCCACTCGGTGCTCCTCCGAATCGTCGAAACGACGACGGAGGAAGTTGCCGCGAGCCTCGCGCGCGCCACACCCGCGCTCAACCCTTCCCGCTGCTCGGTGCTCTCAGTGGTACTGCGTTCCTCGGCGATACGCCGATAACGCAGTACCACTCAACGGGCGGGGGGCCACAGGGGCTCGTCGATGGTGAAGCCGACGGGTGCGCCCCAGTGGTTGCGGTAGGTGACCTCGTGCACGGGCGTGCGCGGCGCGACGCCCCAGCGCCCCGTCGGATAGCCCATCGTCACGCAGCTCGAGAACAACCAGCCCTCGTCCTTCGGCACGCCGAGGATCTCGAGCACCGTGTCGATCTGGAACATGAAGACCGACGTGAGCGACGAGCCGACACCCTCGGCCCGCGCCGCGAGCATCGCCGACCACGTCGCCGGGAAGATCGAGCCGCCGGTCGGGTCGTACTGCACGAACGAGAAGAGAAGGAGCGGGTACTCCTCGAAGTGGTTGGCGAGATGCTGCGCCGATCGCTGGATGCGGAGCATCTGCTGCGATTCCGGATCGTCGGGCGCGGCGAGCGCCGCTTCGAGGCGCTCCTTGTAGATCGTCTTCCAGAGCAAGTCGAGGCATTCGCGGTAGATCGGCCCGAGCTGCGAGAGCACACCCTCGTCGTCGACGAGCATGAAACGCCAGTTCTGCGTGTTGCCCCCGCTCGGTGCGCGCACCGCCGCATCGAGGATGCGCTCCTGCACTTCCATCGGGATCTTGTCGGGCCGGCAACGCCGCATCGCACGAGTCGTATAGAGAGCTTCGTAGACGTCCATGCGCGGCAGCCTCGCATAGTGTCGGCGCCGTGGTCACGTACGAGTGGCGCGGTGAGTTCGACAACGACGAGGCCAACGCACTGCACGCCGAGGCGTTCGACACCCGCGTCTTCTCGTCCGACGATTGGAACTGGGTCGCGATCGCACACGCGCACAGTCTCGGCTGGGTCGTCGCGCGCGCCGACGACAACACACTCGTCGGCTTCGTGAACGTGCTCTGGGACGGTCTCGTGCACGCGTGGATCCAGGACGTCATGGTCGCGACGAGCGCGCGCGGCAACGACATCGGCACGCGACTCGTGCACGAAGCGCGCGCCCATGCAACCGCCGCGGGCTGCGAATGGCTGCACGTCGATTTCGACGAACACCTGCGTCCGTTCTACTTCGACGCCTGCGGCTTCACGCCGACGAACGCGGGACTGATCGCCCTCCGATGATCGACATCATCTTCGAGACCCACTCGATCAGCGAGGACAACGAGGCCGGGCTCGCGTCGGGCTGGAACCACAGCCGCTTGTCGGAGAAGGGCCGCGAGCTCGCGCGGCTGCTCGGTGAACGTCGCCGCAACGAGAGCTTCAGCGCGGTGTTCTGCTCCGATCTCCGGCGCGCGGTCGAGACCGCGGAGATCGCGTTCGGCGCGACCGCGAAGCCGATCCTCCACGACTGGCGACTCCGCGAGTGCGACTTCGGCGAGATGAACGGCACCGCGCACCGCGAGCGCGCCCCGTTCCTCGATCGGCCCTACCCGCGCGGCGAGACCTGGCGCGAGGCGATCGAACGGGTCGGTCGGGCGCTCGACGACCTCGCCTTGCGGTGGGACGGCGGCAGTGTGCTCATCATCGGTCACGTCGCGACGCGTTGGGCGCTCGAGCACTACACGCACGGCGTCGCGCTCGAGGAGCTCGTGACGATCGACTTCGAGTGGCGTCAGGGTTGGAAGTATCAGCTCCAGACGCCACGCGTGCGCGCCGTCGACCGCGCACGCGACTAACCCGCAGGCTTGTCGACCGCGCCCTTCATGTTCGACAGCGCGTGCGCGAGCTGCGCCTCGACCGACGCCTGGTGCGACGCGAGCGCTTGAAGCTCGGAACCGGCGCGGATCGCAGCCCGCACACCCATGATGTCCATCGCGCGGTGCACGGAACGCTTGTTGAGCTGCTGAAGGTCCGACTCGACCCTCGCGACCTTCTCGGCGACCGCGAGCACCTCACGCTCCAGCGAGTCAGCCGGATAGGCACGGTTGCACAGCCCGATACGCGCGGCTTCGTCGCCCGCGATCGAATCGCCGGTGAGGAGGAGCTCCATCGCGTTGCGCATCCCGACGAGCCACGGGTGGAACTGCATGTCGGGCGGCGAGATGATGCGCGTGACCGGGTAACCGATCTGCGCGTCGGACGCGACGTACGCGAGGTCGCACGCGGCCATCAGCTCGGTACCACCCGCGAGCGCGTAGCCGTGCACCTGCGCGATGACCGGCTTGGCGAGGTCCCACAGCCCGAACCAGCCCTCGCTCACGTGACGCGACCACTTGCCGTCACCACCCGACGACCAGAACGGCTTGTCGTTCCACAGCGCGGAGCCGAGGTCGTAACCCGACGAGAAGCACGGACCCGCGCCGCGCACGATGGTGACGCGCACCGACGCGTCCTCGTCGTGCGCGTGCAGCGCGTCGAACAGGTCGGTGCGCATCTGTGAGTTGATCGCGTTGCGCTTCTCGGGCCGGTTCAACGTGATGCGCGCCACGCCGTCGGCCAACGTGTCGACGACGATGCACTCGTAGCTCATACGGCTCCGACCTCCGGCTCTCGATCCGGACGATCCACGTTTGACGAAGAGACTTCCGAGCCTGCGGTCTGCGCCTGGATGCTCACGTCACTGCTCCCCGGTCCCGGCCAACTCCGCCATGAGCCCGAGCGCGCGCGTCGAGCCGGTACGCACGATCAACGTCGTCGCGCCCGACGACTCCCACGCGGCGTAGCGCTCGCGGATGCGTTGCTCCGAGCCGAAGAGCCCGCCGTCGTCGAGGAACTCGTCGGGCACCGCGGCCGCCGCCTCCTCGCGTCGACCCGCGAGGAACAGCTCCTGGATGCGCGCCGCAGCCTCGGGATGGCCGACGCGCGCCATCGACTGGTTGTGGAAGTTCATCTCGGGATGACCCATGCCGCCGACGTACATCGACGTGCGCGGCTTCATCGCGTCGAAGGTCTTGCGCAGATCGTCGGTGAGCACGACCGTCGTCGACGGCGCGATCTCGAACCCATTCGGTCGTTCGCCCGACCGCCGCGCGAAGCCCGCGTCCAACGCGGCGCGGTACGTCGATTCGATCATGCCGGGACGGAAGCCCATCGGGATCCACCCGTCGGCGACCTCGGCGGTCAGCGCGACCATGCGCTCGCCACCCGCGGCGATCCAGATGGGCAACGGCTCCGTGTGCAGGATCGACCGCAGCGGCTTCGCCATATCGGTCGCGTCCGAACCCGCGTACGGAACGCTGATCGCCGAACCCGAATGCACCATCGGCCCGTCGCGCCGCCACACCTTGCGCAGGATCTCGACGTAGTCGCGCATGCGCGCCGCGGGTCGCGCCCACGGCTGCCCGTACCAGCCCTCGACGACCTGCGGGCCCGACAGGCCGAGTCCGCAGATGACGCGGCCGCCCCCCGCGAGCGCGTCGACCGTTGCCGTCGCCATCGCGGTCGCGGTGGCAGTGCGCGCCGAGATCTGCACGATCGCGGTGCCGAGCCGGATGTGCTGCGTCTGGGCCGCGAGATACGCGAGGGGCGTGATCGCGTCGGAGCCGTAGGCCTCGGCCGTCCACACCGAGTCGTAGCCGAGCCGCTCGGCCGCGAGCACCTGCTCGGTCGGCACGTGCAGGCCCGCGCCGGCCCACAGGTCGAGGCCGAGACCGAGCTTCATGGCGCGGAATGTAGATGAGGTCTCCGGCGCACGCTCACGACGGCTGCGCGTCGGGCACGCCGGGCGGCACGACCTCGAAGACGTCCCATTCGCCGGGCACGCCGCGGAAGGAGCGTGGCGCGTGCGGGCGGAACTCGATCGTCGAGCCGACGACGAGGTCGCGGACCGTCTGCGACACGAGGACCTGGCCGCTCTCCGCGCTCCCCGCGAGCTCGCGGGCGATGTCGACGGCAACGCCGCGGACGGCATCGCCGAGCCGCTGGCACTCACCGCTGTGCACGGCGACTCCGGGTCGCGTGGCGTCGGAGCCGATCTCCGACACGAGCGCCCGCGCGCAGCGGATCGCACGGGCCGGGCCGTCGAAGGTCGCGAGGCCGTTTCCGACGATCACGCCCCGGCAACGCTCGACGACCGCGTCGATCTCGGCGTCACGCCGCGGGCTCACCGGTGACGAAGCGACCGCGAGCACGGTGGCGAGCACGCGATCGACGTCGGCCGACGGAACGGTCCGATCGATGAACGCTTCGATCTCACGGGCGATGTCGTCGACGACGTCCGACAACCAGATCAGGTGGATGTCGCTGTCGAGCTCGACCAGCGCGGCGCCGGGAATGAGGTCACGGCACAGGCGCGCCGCTTCCACCGGCACGTTCTGATCTCGCGTCGCGTGCAGGATCAACGTCGGCACCGCGATGGTCGGCAGCGCGTGCCGCACGTCGATCTCCGCCAGCGCGCGCAGATACGTCGCCGCGGCGGCCGGGCTCGCGGAGATCGTCTGGCACCGGGCCCAGAAGCCCTGCGCGGCGGGATCGTCGGCGCGACTCGGCGCGAAGAGGTCGAGTCCGAAGCTCGTACCCCACTTCGCTTCCATCTCGGTGATGAAGCCGTCGATGACGTCGGGGGCGAAGCCGAGGTCGTAGCCGTCACCCGTGACGACGCGCGCGTAGCCGCCGCAGAGGATGAGGGCGCGTGTGCGTTCGGGATGTGCGGCTGCGAACACCAACGCGGTCGGCGAGCCCGCCGAGATCCCGAGGATGACGGCACGCTCGGAGCCGGCGGCCTCGAGCACGGCCTGCACGTCGTCACCCCACTGTTCGGCGTCGATCTCGGCGGGTCGGTCGGAGAGCCCCATGCCCCGTTTGTCGAACAGGATGAGCCGGCAGAACGCCGACAGCCGCCGCACGAGCCGATCGGTCGGCGCGTCCCACCACATGTCGAGGTGCGACACGAAGCCCGGTACGGCGAGCACGTCGATCGGGCCGTCACCGACGATCTGGTACGCCACGTGCACGCCGTCGGGGCAGACCGCGTACCGAACCGGAGACCGGAGCACGGGCGACTCGACGCGCACCGTCGACGCGGCCGGCGCAGGTACCGCCGACGCGGTCGCGTCGAGCGACGCGTCGTGAGCGAGCACAGCCTGCTCGAGCCGGCGCAGCTCGCCGCCGGGCTCGAGCCCGAGCTCGTCGCGCAAGCGGGTACGGGCGCGCTGGTACGCGGCGAGCGCGTCGGCCTGCCGGCCGCTCCGGTAGAGCGCGACGATCAGGTGCGCCCACAACCGCTCCCGGTACGGGTGCTCGCGCACGAGCGATTCCAGCTCGCCGATTCGTTCGGCGTGGCACCCGGCCGCGAGGTCGGCCGCGAGGCTCGCTTCGAGCGCGCTGAGGTACTCCTCGCGGAGCCGCACGGCTTCGGCCGCGAGCCCGGTCTGGGAACCGACGCCCGCGAACGGATCGCCGTGCCAGAGCGCGATCGCCTCGCCGAACTTTCCGCGCGCCGAGTCGGTCGAGCCGGACCGCAGCGCGTCCTGCCCCTCGCGCACCAGCCTCCGGAAACGACCGACGTCGACGTCGTCGAGCGCCACCCTCAACGCGTAACCGGAGCCCTCGGTGGTGACCGCGTCGGCGCCGAGCGATCGCCGGATGTTCGACACGTAGGTCTGCAGCGTCTTGCGCGCGGTGGCCGGCGGAGCGTCGCCCCACAACGCGTCGATGAGGCGATCGGCGCCGACGACCGATCCCGCGCTCAACGCGAGCACCGCGATCAGCGACCGCTCCTTCGCCGCGCCGAGCACGACCTCACCCGATTCGTCCTCGACTCGCAGCGGCCCGAGCAGCGTGACCCGCACGCACCGGAGG
Source organism: Acidimicrobiia bacterium (assembly GCA_036271555.1). NCBI lineage: Bacteria > Bacillati > Actinomycetota > Acidimicrobiia > Acidimicrobiia bacterium. The sequence goes on along the minus strand of DATBAK010000007.1, from coordinate 1,017 downwards.
CTACGGCGGTCGCTCGGCCGCCGCTCCACCCGACCCCGACCGCGCTCCGACCGGCTGGTGGTTCGCTCGTCGTGCGCCCGATCGCCCCGCAACCGGAGGTACCGATGCCCCGTTACGTCGTCCAGCGAACCTTCCCCGAAGGTCTGGCGGTCCCGCCCACGGCCGACGGCGCGAAGGCCTGTCTCGCCGTCGTCGAGAACAACGCGGAAGAGCGCGTCACGTGGGTGACGTCCTACGTGACCACGGACCGCACACGGACCTTCTGCATCTACGACGGCCCGAACCCCGAGGCGATCGAGCGGGCCGCGACCGCGAACGGGTTGCCCGTCGACTCGATGTCCGAGGTGCGCGTGCTCGACCCGTACTTCTCCCTGTGAGCCCGAACCGTCCATCCGTGCTTCAACAGTCAGAGAGGAAATCCATGACCATTGCGACGCCAGATCACACCCCGCCCACGCGGCGCCGAACCGCGACAAAGCGCCGGCACTCGAAGCTGTTCGCGATCGCCGGGACCGTGCTCGCGCTCGGAATGCTCTCCGCGGGCACGGCAGTCGCCGCCTCGAGCTCGGGCCCGCGGCACGACGCGATCAAGTCGGTACGCGAAGCGACGCGAAAGTTCCACCGCGTCGACACTGCGGTGGCGGCGGGCTACGCGCAGTTCACGGACGTGAACGGCGTCACCTGCATCGACGGGCCCCCGGGCGAGGGCAACATGGGCGTCCACTACGTGAACGGCACGCTCGTCGGCGACGGCAAGATCGACGCGCGGCACCCGGAAGCCGTGCTCTATGAGCACGCCAAGAACGGGCTGCGCCTGACGGCCGTCGAGTACATCGTGCTCGCCAGTGACTGGAAGGCCGCGCAGCCGCCGGCGCTGTTCGGCCACGACTTCATGCTCGTGACCGCGCCGAACCGCTACGGCCTGCCCGACTTCTACGCGCTGCACGCGTGGCTCTGGAAGACCAACCCGAGCGGGCAGTTCGACCCCTGGAACCCCGACGTGAAGTGCCCCTGATC
>DATBAK010000006.1 GCA_036271555.1 Acidimicrobiia bacterium | reverse complement strand
CACGCGGCGGCGAACTCGGGCTGGTGGTTCACCGCGCCCGCCGTCTCGATGCCGATGCACGGATGGATCGACGGCATCGCGAGCGAGACGTTCCCCATGTCGGTCGAGAACGTGATGTCGCCGTCGCCGTAGCGCCGTCCGATCGACTCCGCGCTCTGCTCGTATGCCGCGACGAGCTCGGCGTCGTGGTCCATGTGCGCGTAGTCGGGACACACCTCGCGCAGCTCGAGCGTGCAACCGGTCGCGAGCGCACCGGCTTCGAAGCAATGATCGACGCGCGGCTTCACCTTCGCGAGCTCGTCGATCGTGGTCGCGCGCACCATCCAGTCGCCGCTGGTGTGCGCGGGGATGATGTTCGCGGCGTCGCCGCCATGGTCGATGAAGCCGTGCACCTGCTCGGTCGGGCGCAGGTGCTGGCGCAGCAAGCCGATGGCCGTCTGCGCGACGACGAACGCGTCGGCCGCGTTCACTCCGAGGTGCGGCGCCGCGGCCGCGTGTGACTCGCGGCCCGTGTAACGCACGGCGAAGTGCGACACCGCGCTCACGCGCGGACGGAGGACGTCGAGCGGCGCGGGGTGCACCATCATCGCCGCGTGCATGCCCGCGAACACGCCGCGTTCGAGGAGATAGACCTTGCCTCCACCGCCCTCTTCGGCGGGCGTGCCGACGACCGACACCGTGATGCCGAGGTCGTCGGCGATCGGCGCGAGCGCGAGCCCGGCGCCGACCGCGGCCGCCGCGATGATGTTGTGACCGCACGCGTGACCGATGCCCGGCAGCGCGTCGTACTCCGCGCAGATCGCGAGGTGGAGCGGTCCCGAGCCCGCACGCGCGACGAACGCGGTGTCGAGCTCACCGACGCCGGTGTCGACTGCGAGGCCGCCGTCGGCGAGCAGCGACGCGGTCCACGCGCTCGACTGCGTCTCCTCGTAGCAGAGCTCGGGATGCGCGTGGATGCGATGGCTCAGGTCGACGAGCGCGGTCTCGTGCTGCGCGACCGTCGCTCGGGCGGCATCTCCGGTATCCACGCGGGGTAGCGTCGCACCGTGGTCGCGCCCGGCGCAATGGTCGAGCTCCTCGCGGCACGACCCGAGGTCGCGGCGGTGCTCCTCGACTTCGACGGGTCGCTGTCGGCGATCGAGATCGACCCGGAGAAGGTGACGGCACCGGCTGCGACGCTCGCGCTGCTGTCACGGCTCGCGGAACGGCTCGCGCTGGTCGCGATCGTGAGCGGCCGGCCCCTCGACTTCCTCGATCGCGTCGTGCCGATCCCGTCGATCGAGCTCTTCGGTCAGTACGGGCTCGAACGGCGGGTCGACGGTCGCACCGTCGTCGAGCCCGCGGCGCTGCCGTACCGCGAGGCGGTTGCGGCCGCTGCCGACGAGGCCGCGCGCCGCTGGCCCGAGCTCCTGATCGAGCGCAAGGGCGAGATCGCGGTGACCGTGCACTGGCGCGCGATGGGCGAAATCTCCGACGCACGGGTCGCCGAGATCGACGCGCTCGGCACCCGGCTCGGCCTCGCGGTCTACCCGACCCGCATGGCGCGCGAGCTGCGCCCACCGCTCACCCTCGACAAGGGCACTGCCGTGTGCGCGCTGCTCGCGGACACGCCGGGCGTCACGCGGGCGGCCTATGCCGGCGACGACCGCGGTGACCTGCCCGCGTTCGACGCGCTGGCCGCGCTCGCCGAGCGCGGTGACCTCGACGGCATCGTGCGCGTCGCGGTCGACTCCGAAGAGGCTCCCGGCGAGCTCGTCGAGCGTGCCGACCTCGTCGTCGCGGGCCCGGCCGGCTTGTTCGACTGGCTCACCGCGCTCGCGGACGCGTTGACGGCTTAACCCGCGGCCGCGACGAGGTCGTCGAGCCAGACGCGCGGGTTGCGCGTGGTGACGAGCGCGCGCAAACGCTTCGCTCGTTCTGCGCGGGCCGCGGGTTCGAGGTCGATCGCGGTGGCGAGCGCGGCCGCGGTCTGGTCGAGGTCGTACGGGTGCACCATCTCGACCGCGGGTGCGAGCTCGTCGAACGCGCCCGCCTCGCGTGACAGGCAGACCACGCCGTCGCGCCGGTTGAGCACCGGACCTTCCTTCGCCACGAGGTTGAGCCCGTCGCGCACCGGGTTGACGAGCAGCACGTCGGAGCGTTCGAGCGCGGCGATCGTGCGTGGGTAGTCGTCGCGCGCGTCGAGGACGATGGGCTGCCATGCCGCAGTCGCCCAGCGTTCGTTGACCCGATCGACGACCTGCTCGACCTCGTTCGTGTACGCGAGGTACTCGGCGAGGCCCTGCCGCGACGGGTAGACGCGCGCGACGAACACGACGCGGCCGCGCAGGTCCGGACGCGCGTCGAGCAGCGCGTCGAACGCGAGGAAGCCGCGCACGATGTTCTTCGACGGCTCGATGCGATCGACGCGCACGATCGCGACGCGGTCGTCGAGGAGACCGTCGAGCGCGTCACGCGCATTCGCGACACCCGGCTCCGAGCGCGCGGACTCGAGCGCGTCGACGTCGGGTCCGAGCGACGCCGCGAACGGCGGATGGTGCGGTGGTGCGCCGAGCACCGTGCGGACCGACGCGGAGAAGGCGTCGGCCCATCGTTGCGTGTGGAAACCGGCTGCCGACGCGCCGAGCGATCGGCAGATCGATTCCGCGACCGTGTCCGGCAGGACCCGAATCGTGTTCGGACCGCAGAACGGCGTATGGCTGAAGTGCACGACGCGCAGGTCGGGGCGTCGGGACCGCAGCATCTCGGGTACGAGCGAGAGGTGGTAGTCGTTGACGATCACCACGTCGCCGTCGGTCGCGGCATTCGCGATCGCGTCGGCAAAGTCGGTGTTCACGAGCCCGTACGCGTCCCAAGCCTCGCGGAACCGCGCGTCGAAGCGCGGCCTACGGACGTGGTCGAAGAGGCCGTGGTAGAGGAACCAGAGCGTCGAGTTGCAGACGATGTCGACCTGCATCCGGCGCGCATCCTCGTCGACGGCGAGGAGCCGGCAGTCGAGCCCGTCGACGCGCGCCGCCCCCGCGCGCACCGCGGCCCGATCGTCGGCGCTTCCCGCGGCGGCGAACCAGCACGCGTCCGGTGTCGCAGCGACCAACGGCGCGAGTGCGCTCACGACACCGCCCGCGCCGCGGCGCGCGACGAATCCACCGTCCGGCGCGGCCGAGAAGGACACCGGACCTCGTTGCGACGCGATGATCACGCGATCAGTTGCCCACGTCCGTGAAGAGGCGCAACCAGTCCTCGAGCTCGCGCGTCGAGAGGAAGTTGCGGCGGACGTGCTCCCGGCCTTTGGTGCCCAACTCGTCGGCGTGCGCCGGGCTTTCGAGCAGCTCGATGCAACGCTGCGCGCAGTCTTCGATGGAGTCGACGAGGTAGCCGGTCTCGCCGTCGGCGATCTGCAACGTGATCCCACCCGCGCGGCCGCCGATCACGGGGCGGCCCTTCCAGAGGCCTTCGCTCACCGTCAAGCCGAATCCTTCGCGCAGCGACTTCTGCACGACGACGTCGGCCGCGCGCTGGAACGCGTTGATCTGTACCGCGCCGACCTGCTGGATGTTCGACAGCAAGTGGATGCTCGCGTCGCCGTCACGCGCGTTCTCGGTGAGCTCCCACATGTGGAAGCCCTCGGGGTCGTCGGTCGCCATCGAGCCCGCGAGCACGAGCTGCGCGTCGGGCACCGTCTTCTTGACCATGCGGAACGCCTCGATCACCCCGACCGGGTCCTTCCACGGGTCGAAGCGGCTCACCTGGCACACGATCGGACGTTCGACGTCGACGCCGTACTGCCGGCAGATCTCACGCACGAACGGGTCGGGGAGTTCGAGGTTCTTCACCGCGAGCGGGTCGATGCACGGGGGGAGCAGCGCGACGTCGTCCATGTCGAGCGCGTCGGGCACGAACTCCGGCATCGTGAACACGGCCGCGTCGTGGCACTCGACGAACGGCCGGAAGAAGTTCCAGATGTCGGCGTTCGCGTCGGTGAGGTCGATGTGGCAACGCCAGATCCACTGGGTGTCGGACGCGTCGATCGCGCGGCCACGCGAGTACTCACGCAGGGCCGCGGGCTGCGGGTCGTGCACGACGATGTAGTCCCACTCGCCCTCGAGCTCGATCGCGTTCGACAGCACCCGCTCGAGGTAGACGTGCTCCATCGCCGAGGTCCACTCGATCGGCGCGCCCTGGAACCCGTTGTGCACGGCCTTCGTGACCTGGAAGAACTCGTCGCTCCCGCGCATCACGTGCCACTCGGCTTCGAGGCCGAGGTCGCGCAGCAGGGGCACGTGGGTGGCGAGCAGCTCGGCGACGCCACCGCCGTACGCCGTCGCGTTGATGTGCAGCACGCGCGCGCCCTGCAGGGGCTTGGCGAGCGCCTGGATACGTTCGATGGTGCCGGGCTCGACGACCTCGGCGTAATCGTTCAGGCTCTTCTCGAGGAGGGGGACCCGTTCGAGCACGCGACCTCGGCTTTCCCGCTCGGTGGATTGCTGGAGCAATCTATGCGCCGTGACGACCGCGGTTGTGTGTCCTGACAAGTTCCGCGGGAGCCTCTCGGCGAGCGAGGCCGCGGCCGCGATCGTCGAGGGTCTGCGGCGCGGCGGGATCGAGGATGCGGTCGCGTTGCCCTTGGCCGACGGCGGTGAGGGCACGCTCGACGCGCTGATCGCGGCCGTCGGCGGGTCTCGTCGGACGGCGGAGGTGACCGGACCGCTCGGTGAGCCGGTCGTCGCGGAGTGGGGGATGCTGCGGGGTGGTACCGCGGTCGTCGAGATGGCGCGCGCGAGCGGACTCGCGCTCGTCGCGGGGCGCAACGATCCGTTGCGCGCGTCGAGCCGCGGTACCGGCGAGCTCATCGGCGTCGCGGCGCGCGAGGGTGCGCGGCGCATCATCGTCGGCGTCGGTGGGAGCGCGTCGACCGACGGTGGTCTCGGCGCGATCGACGCGCTCGGCTGGAAGCTGCCGACGATCGAGGTGACGGTCGCGTGCGACGTGACGACGCCGTTCCTCGACGCGGCGCGCGTCTACGGGCCGCAGAAGGGCGCGACGCCCGCGCAGATCGAGCTGCTCACGCGCCGGCTCGGCAAGCTCGCCGACACCTACGAGTCCCGCAAAGGAGTCGACGTGCGCGCGCTCGAGTCGGGAGGCGCGGCCGGCGGACTCGCCGGCGGGCTCGCGGCGCTCGGCGCGAACCTCGAACCGGGCTTCGACGTGGTCGCGACCGCGGCGGGGTTCGGCGACGCGCTCGAGCACGCGGCGATCGTCGTGACCGGCGAAGGCAAGCTCGACGTCACGAGCCTCGTCGGCAAGGTCGTCGGCGGCGCGCTCGAATGGGCGGCCGAGCAGCAGATCGCGCAACGAGCGGTGATCGCGGGTCACGTGGACGACGACGCGCGTTCCGCGCTCGAGGCGCAGGGCGTCGTCGTGCTCGCGCTCGACGAGCGTGCGTGGGAACCGGAGGAGTCGTTCACGCGCGCCGCGCTCCTCGCCGAAGAAGCCGCGCTCGATCTCGCCCGCACCTTTCTCGCGCGGTAGCGCCCGATCGCTACGGCCGGTAACCCTTGGTGCGACGTTCGTCATGCATCCGAAGCGCGTCGTACCAGGCGCGTTCCAGCGGTAGTTCCCGCCCGATCGGCCGGGTCGCTTTGCGGTCCGGCCGTGCCGGCGGCTGAGGCGTCGGAGAGGGCGAAGCTTGCGAGCCCGACCAGAAAGGTCAGACCGCCAGCTCGCGGCGGAAACGCGCGCGGTACGCGGGAACCGTGCGCATCGGCGGGCGCTCGCGCACCTCGACGGGCACGCGCACCGGACGGTGATCGTCGTCGAAGCGCACGAGCTCGGTCGCGACCGGCGCGACATCACCGACGCCGACGCGCTGCAGCGCGGCGACGAGGATCGCGAGCGCCTGCGGCCCGAGCTCGTCGACCGGACGGTTGCGGTGCTCTCGCACGCCCAGATCGACCTGCGTGATCACGCCCGCGCCGTAGCGCTGCGCGAGGTCGGCGAGCAGGCCGAGCTCGACGCCCCAGCCCTCGACGAACGGAAGCAACTCGAGTACCTCGCGCCGCCCCGCGTACTCGCCCGAGAGCGGCTGCACGATGTCGCGCAGCGCGGGGAAGCACTGGCTGATGATCGGGCGCGCGACGAGCTCGGTGACGCGCCCGCCGCCGTTCGGCTCACCGTTCAGGGGCCGTCGGTAATACGCCTTCGTGAAGAGCACGTTCGCATCGTCGAGCAACGGACGCACGAGCTTCGACACGAACGCGGAGTCGAAGTTGCGGATGTCGGCGTCGAGCCAGCAGACGATGTCGCCCTCGCAGACGTACAGCGACTTCCACAACGCGTTGCCCTTGCCGCTGCCCTCGCCGAGCTCCGGCAGGATCGTCGCTTCCGCGACCACGCGCGCGCCCTCGCCCTCGGCGATGCGCGCGGTCTCGTCGGTCGAGCCGTCGTCGACGACCACGATCTCGTCGACGAGCCCGTCGCGCTCGACGAGATCGCGCCGGATCGCGGCGACGATCGGACCGATGGTCGCGGCCTCGTCGCGCGCGGGCAGACAGACCGATACGGAACCGGCCGCGCGCTCACGATCGAGGGGTCGCACCGCCATCGGGTTCCAGGCTAGAGCAGCAATTCCCGACGGTCGGCCTCGCACGCTTCGCCGACGCGCGCGGGCGCGACCCATATGGCTCGACTGCCTCGCCGGGCCCTTGGTACCCTTTCTGGCGAACACACGCGCTCATCCAGAGCGGCCGAGGGACAGGCCCTACGACGCCGCGGCAACCAACCTCCCGAACCGGGCGACCGGGGAGAGCGGTAGGTGCCAATGCCTGACCGATGAGTTAGCCGAAGAGCGGTCCCCCGCTTCGAGGCGCTCGAGAGCGCATCGAGATGAGGAGGATCACGAACATGCCCTACGTACAAGGCCTGAGGTGTCGCGAGTGCGGCAAGGAGTTCGCCGTCGCGCCCATCTTCACGTGCGAGTGGTGCTTCGGCCCGCTCGAAGTCGTCTACGACTACGACGAGATCGCGAAGCAGACGAGCCGCGAGGCGATCGCCAAGGGTCCGCTGTCGATCTGGCGCTACGCAGATCTCCTGCCCGTCGCGCGTGATGCCGCGATCGACCTCGGCGCCGGCTTCACGCCGCTCGTGCGCGCCGATCGCCTCGCCGAAGAGCTCGGGCTCGGCGAGGTGTGGTTGAAGAACGACACGCGCAACCCGACGAACTCGTTCAAGGACCGCGTGACGTCGGTCGCGTTGTCGAAGGCGCTCGAGTTCGGCTTCAAGACCGCGGCGTGCGCATCGACCGGCAACCTCGCGAACGCGGTCGCGGCGCACGCGGCGCACGCGGGACTGCGCAGCTACGTGTTCATCCCGAGCGATCTCGAGGCGGGCAAGGTCGTCACGACGTCGGTGTACGGCGGGAACGTCGTCGCCGTGCGCGGCAACTACGACGACGTGAACCGTCTCTGCGCGGAGCTCGCGAGCACGTACGAGTGGGCGTTCGTGAACGTGAACATGCGGCCGTTCTACGCCGAGGGCAGCAAGACGCTCGCGTTCGAGACGGCGGAGCAGCTCGGTTGGCAGGCGCCCGACCACATCGTCGTGCCGGTCGCGAGCGGCTCGTTGCTGACGAAGATCCACAAGGGTTTCCACGAGCTGTACCGCGTCGGGCTGCTCGACGAGGAGCCGCACCTGCGGGTCTCGGGCGCGCAGGCCGAGGGTTGCTCGCCGGTCGCGCGCGCGTTCCTCGACGGCAACGACACGATCAAGCCGGTGAAGCCGGACACGATCGCGAAGTCGCTCGCGATCGGGAATCCCGCCGACGGCTACTTCGCGCTCGACACCGTGCGCGACACCGGCGGCGCGCTCGCGGCGGTCACCGACGACGAGATCGTCGAGGGGATGCGCCTGCTCGCGCGCACCGAGGGTGTGTTCGGTGAGACCGCGGCGGGCGTGACGATCGCGACGCTCGTGCGCCTCGCACGCGAAGGCGTCGTACGCGCCGACGAGCGGGTCGTCGTCTACATCACCGGGCACGGCCTCAAGACGCTCGACGCGGTGTCCGGTGTCGTCGGTCCGACGGCCACGATCGCGCCGACGCTCGATGCCTTCCACGAGTCCTTCACGGTCGAGGAGCAGTGATGCCGGTCACGGTTCGGATCCCCACGCAGCTGCGTTCGCTCACGGGCGGCGCGTCCGAGGCGAGTGTCGACGGCTCGACCGTCGCCGAGGTGCTGAAGGCGCTCGACGCCGCGCACCCCGGCTTCGGCGAGCGCGTCTTCGACGATTCCGGTGCGCTGCGTCGTTTCGTGAACGTGTTCGTTGCCGACGAGGACATCCGCTTCCTGCAGAACCTCGACACGCCGATCGCGGCGGGTCAGGTCGTCAGCATCGTCCCCGCGGTCGCGGGAGGGTAGGAAGCCGGGCGCGCTAGCTTGCCGTCAAGGTCACGCCGACCTTGTGGTACAGCGAGTGACTGCCCGCGAAGGCGTTCACGAACACCGACGCGGCGCCGGGTCCGAAGAAGCCGTTCTGCGGTCGGACGGTCGCGCGGAACGGCGTGGTCGAGCCGTCGGTGCACTGCACCTCGGCGAAGCCGCTCGAGGTGAAGATCGACCGGTCGACGACCTGTCGCAGGTCGAGCTCGACGCCGACGTCGGCGCTGCCGTTCTCGCAGTGCACGGTGCCCTTGAGCGTCACGACGCCCTTCGCGTTCACCTTGTCGGTGTGGTCGACGCGCACGTTCAGCACGAACGGCGGGACGCTCGGGTCGAACTTCACGAGCGTGCTCGCGGTCTTGCCGGTCGCGTCGAGTGCCTGGGTCCCGATGTAGCAACCGTTGTTCGTGACGCAGTCGGTGCCGTCGCTCAACGTGCGCGCGACGTTGTACGGGACGTCGCTGTACGCGCCGTTCCCGTCGGTCGACGCGATCACGACCGTGTTGAGATCGCAGTCCGACGGGCTGATCGTCGACGTCGGACACATGACGATCGCCATGTCGGTGTTCGGCAGGAACCCGGTGGCCGACACCGAAACCGTCTGCCCGTCGACGAGCTTGTGGTTCGGTTTCACGGTGATCGTCGGCGCCGCGGCCGCGGCGGGACTCGCGAAACCCGCCACGAGCAGGCCGACGGTCACGAGTGCGGGTACGAATCGAGTCGTTCGCATGGCGAGAGGTCCCTTCACGAGGCGCGGGGCACGAGGGTGAGGGGGGTGGTCTTGAACTGTTCGTACTCGGTCGTTCCGCTGAAGCCGAACGCGGAGATGCGCACCTTCGCCGATCCCGCGTCGAACAGACCGTTCTGCGGACGGAACACCACCGCCCAGTGGCCGCCGTGGTCGCATTGGATCTCGGGGAACACCTCCGACTGGAAGATGCTGCGGCCGTAGACCTGCGTCAGCGCCATGTCGGCGTCGATGGTGACCGCCCGGTTGCACTCGACGGTTCCGGTCAGGCGCACCACGCCCTTGTCGACGACCACGTGCCCGGTGTGGTCGGGCGTCACGCGGAAGCGGAGCGGCTTCTGGAAGGGCGCGTTCGGATCGAACGTGATCGCCGTCTGCGCGCCGGTGCTGAGGTCACTGATGTCGAGCGAGACGAGGACGCAGTCCTGCTTCGCGACGCAGTCGACGGTCTCCGAGCCGAGCGTGATGATCCGGCGGACGGTGAACGTCGTCGTGTAGTTGCCGTCGGTGTCGGTGTCCTGCAACTGCAGGTTCGAGAAGTCGCAGCCCTGGTCCTGCTCGCACTGGACCAGGTCGGTCTCCGCGTTCGCCGGATAGCCGGCACCGGTCACGGTGACCGACTGGCCGTCGCGAAGGTTCGAGTCCGGCGTGGCCGTCAACGTCGTCTTGGCGGCCGCGCGAGTGGCGGCCCCGACGGCGGCGGCCGGCGCGGCCCCCATCACGCATCCGGCCAGGATCGCGACGGCCAGGCCCCTCACCCTGCGGATCCTCATGTGTCCCCCCATCAGACAGCGGCGCAACGCTAGGTGCAGGCGGCGCACACCGCAACGGATCGGTCCGGGGATCTCGCCCCCACCCGTATCGACGCTCGAGCGGCCCGTTTGGTTGCCGCAACGTCGCCGGCAACCGGGCCGGCGAGGTCCCGGGAGGGTCGGCGGACCCGGCCCCTCGGCTTGCACTCGCGGACCGAGAGTGCCAACATGACTTAGCACTCCCAGCCGTTGAGTGCTAACGGTCGAGTGCGACCGATCCGGAAATACCGTCACCCACCCGTCGATTCGCAGCGCCGCCGCTGCCAGGGGGTTGTCCCAAGATGCCCAAGCAGATCGCCTACAGCGAGAACGCCCGCCGGTCGCTCGAAGCGGGCATGAACAAGCTCGCCGACGCCGTGCGCGTCACGCTCGGCCCGAAGGGTCGGAACGTCGTCCTCGAGAAGAAGTGGGGCGCCCCGACCATCACGAACGACGGTGTGTCGATCGCCAAGGAAGTCGACCTCGAGGACCCGTACGAGAAGATCGGTGCGGAGCTCGTCAAGGAAGTCGCCAAGAAGACCGACGACGTCGCCGGCGACGGCACGACCACCGCGACCGTGCTCGCCTGGGCGATGGTGCGTGAGGGCCTGCGCAACGTCGCGGCCGGCGCCAACCCGATGACGCTGAAGAAGGGCATCGAGACCGCGGTCTCCACGGCCGTCGACTCGATCAAGAGCGCGTCGAAGAAGGTCGAGACCGACCCCTCCGCGATCGCCAACGTCGCCGCCATCTCGGCGGCCGACAAGGAGATCGGCGCGATGATCGCCGAGTCGCTCGAGAAGGTCGGCAAGGACGGCGTCATCACGGTCGAGGAGAGCCAGACCTTCGGCATGGAGCTCGACCTCGTCGAGGGCATGCGCTTCGACAAGGGCTACATCTCCCCGTACTTCGTCACCGACCCCGAGCGCATGGAAGCCGTCCTCGACGACGCCTACCTGCTCTACGTGAGCAGCAAGATCTCGGCGGTCAAGGACATCCTTCCGGTGCTCGAGAAGGTCATGCAGTCGGGTCGCCCGCTGGTGATCATCTCCGAGGACGTCGAGGGCGAGGCGCTCGCCACGCTCGTCGTGAACAAGATCCGCGGCACGTTCAAGTCGGTCGCCATCAAGGCGCCGGGCTTCGGTGAGCGCCGCAAGGCGATGCTCCAGGACATGGCGATCCTCACCGGCGGTCAGGTCATCTCCGAGGAAGTCGGCCTGAAGCTCGAGACCGTCGGCGTCGAGCTGCTCGGCAAGGCCCGCAAGGTCGTCGTCACGAAGGACGAGACGACGATCGTCGAGGGCGGCGGTTCGAAGAGCGACGTCTCGGGTCGCATCAACCAGATCCGCGCCGAGATCGACAACACCGACTCCGACTACGACCGCGAGAAGCTCCAGGAGCGGCTGGCGAAGCTCGCCGGCGGCGTCGCGGTCATCAAGGTCGGGGCGGCCACCGAGGTCGAGCTCAAGGAGCGCAAGCACCGCATCGAGGATGCCGTTCGCGCGGCCAAGGCCTCGGTGGAGGAGGGCATCGTCGCCGGTGGCGGTGTGGCCCTGCTCCAGGCCGGTGCCAAGGCGTTCGACAAGCTCGACCTGCCTCAGGACGAGGCCACGGGCGCCAACATCGTCAAGGTCGCCCTGAGCGCCCCGGTCCGCCAGATCGCTCTCAATGCCGGCCTCGAGGGCGATCTCGACGATGCGAGCGCCGG
>DATBAK010000005.1 GCA_036271555.1 Acidimicrobiia bacterium | reverse complement strand
ATCGCGTTGCGAACGTCGGGTCGGTTGTAGGTGATCGTCGCGACGTGATCGTCGAGCTCGTAGAGAACGGTGCCGGTCATGACCGGCCCGCGTCGCTCACTGATAGCCCTGGATGATGTGCTCGACCCACCACTGCGGCGCCGCGTTCATGAGCGTCGTCATGTCCCAGTAGTCGTGCCACCGTACGATCTTGCCGCCGCGCAACTCCTGGATCGACACGAACGGCAGCGTGACCTTCTCGCCCGTCGGCCATTCCCAGTGCTCGCCGTGCTCGGTGACGACGGTGTCGCCGTCGACGGCGATCAACCGCAACGTGTGCGAGATGCCCGAGAGCTTCTCGAAGCCCAGCTTCAGCCGCGCCGCGACCTGCGCGGGTCCGCGCGCGACGTCGTCGGCGGGGGAGCAGACGTCGGTGTACTCCCCGTCGGCGGTGAAGAACGCGCCGACCGCCTCGTAGTCGCGCCGGTACAGCGCGTCCCAGAACGACTCGACGAGCTCGCGGTTCGTCGCCACGGTCGACTCCCTACACGTCGGGGATGTTGAGCGCGAGGTTGGCCTCTTCGAGTCCGCCGTCGATCTCGAACATCTTGCCGGTGATGAACGACGACGCGCTCGACGCGAGGTAGAGCACACCGAGCGCGATGTCGTCGGGCTCACCGAGGCGCTTCACCGGTGTGCGGCTCACCATCTCGTTGCGGATGCCGTCGTCGGTGAGCACGGTCTCGAGCGCGGATGTCGCGACCGAGCCGACCGCGATGCCGTTCACGCGGATCTTCGGTGCGAGATCGGCGGCCATCAGACGCGTCATGTGCGACAACGCAGACTTCGCGGTTCCGTACGCCACGAAGCCGCGGTCGCGCAACCGGCCGATCGCGGAGGAGATGTTGACGATCGCGCCGCCGCCCTGTTCGAGCAGGTGCGGCACCGCAGCCTTGCTCAACACGAACGCGGTGACGACGTTGAAGTGGAACGACCGTTGCAGGTAGCCCGCGCTCGTCACGTTGAAGGGGCGGGGCGCGGTTCCTCCCGCGTTGTTCACCACGATGTCGAGCCTTCCGAGCTCGCGCGCCGCGGTGTCGGCGAGCCCGGCGAGACGTTCCTCGTCGTCGACGTCGGTCGGCACGACGAGCGCGCGCCGGCCGTACGAGCGCACCTTCGCGGCGACCTCTTCGAGCTGCGCCTCGGTGCGCGCCGCGAGGAGCACATCGGCGCCGGCTTCCGCGAGCGCCACCGCGCTCGCAGCGCCGATGCCGCGACCTGCGCCGGTGACGATCGCGACCTTGCCGTCGACACGGAACCGTTCGAGCACCATCACGTCCCCCTGGCCCGGGCCTGCCCCGAGGTTCGGCGGTAACCTAGAACAGGTTCCAGTTCCCGGCACGCGGGAGGCAAAGCCGATGCCCGAGCGCACCGCGATCGACCTCGGTTACCAGGCGTTCGACGCCGACAACCACTACTACGAAGCGCCCGACGCCTTCACTCGACACGTCGATCCCAAGTTCGCCAAGCGCGCGATGCAGTGGGCGGAGATCGACGGCAAGCGGCGGCTCGTCGTCGCGGGCAAGGTGAACCGCTTCATCCCGAACCCGTTGTTCGATCCGGTGGCGCGGCCCGGAAGTCTCGACGACTACTTCCGCGGCAAGACGCCCGGCGACGACATCCGCGCCGCGTTCGGCGAGCTCGAGCCGATCAGTGCCGCGTACCGTCATCCCGAGCCGCGCATCGAGGTCATGGACGCGCAGGGCATCGACGGATGCTTCCTCTTCCCGACGCTCGGAGTCGGCATGGAGGAATCGCTCCTGCACGACGTCGACGCGTGCCACGTCGCGTTCCACGCGTTCAACGAGTGGTTGCTCGACGACTGGACGTTCAACTTCCGCGACCGCATCTTCGCCGCGCCCTACTTCACGTTGCAGGATCCCGAGCGCGCGACGGCGGAGGTCGAGTGGGCTCTCGACAACGGCGCGCGCGTCGTCGTGATGCGCTCCGGTCCGGTGCGCGGTCCGAACTTCAGTCGCTCACCGGGCGACGCCGTGTACGACCCGTTCTGGGCGCGGCTCAACGAGGCCGGCGTGCTCGTCGCCTATCACTCGGGTGACTCGGGGTACGCGCGCTACGCCGCCGATTGGGGCGAGTCGGATCAGATGGAGGCGTTCCGTCATGACGCGTTCCGCGCGCTCACCGGCGGTCACCGTCCGATCTTCGACACGATCGGCGCGCTCGTGTGCCACGGCGTGCTCACGCGGCATCCGAACCTGCGCGTCGCGACGATCGAGAGCGGCTCGGATTGGGTGCCGGGTCTCGTGCGCGGGCTGAAGAAGAGCTACGCGCAGCGGCCGAGCGGCTTCCCCGGCGGTGATCCGGTGGAGCAGCTGCGCGCGCAGCTGTGGGTGTCGCCGTACTACGAGGACCCGTTGATCGAGCTGCGCGACACGATCGGCGCCGACCACATCATCTTCGGCTCGGACTATCCGCACGCCGAGGGTCTCGCCGACCCCGTGAGCTTCATCCACGACCTCGACGGCTTCACGCCCGACGAGGTCCGCCTCGTCATGCGCGAGAACGCGCTCGCGCTGTCGAAGCCGCAACTCGTCTCGGTCTGACGCGACCCTCCGGCTCGGAGATGCCGGAGATGGCAGCCACGCGCTGCATCGGAGAGCGCCGGGATGCGTACTGCTCGACGTCGACGTCTTCATCGAGCAACACCGACGAGCTCTTCGTCGCGCAAAAGCCGCTCATCACGGCCGTTTGCGCCGCCGCGCAGAACGGGCCGTCGGTACGCGGTCGCGATTGCAAGCGTGCCGTTCGCGCTACATTGCTTCTTGTGACGTTCCTGCCCGCGACCCTTCTCCTTCTCATGTAGGCGAGCGCCCGTATAGGCGTTCGCCGAAGCTCCTGTCCCTCGGGCCGGGAGCTTCTTCCGTTCTCGGCCTCTTTATATTCGGTCACGACAAAAGGTGAGCTGCACATGCCTCCGGAGATCGCACAGCCGAAGAAGATGCCGTTCGAGAAGTACGGCGCGTTCGTGCCGCTCGAACTACCCGATCGGAAGTGGCCTGACCGCAAGCTCACGAAGGCGCCGCGTTGGTGTGCTGTCGACCTGCGTGACGGCAACCAGGCGCTCATCGACCCGATGGACCCGGTCCGCAAGCGCCGCATGTTCGAGACCCTCGTGGCGATGGGCTTCAAGGAGATCGAGGTCGGGTTCCCGTCCGCGAGCCAACCTGACTTCGATTTCGTGCGCCACCTGATCGACGAGGACCTCATTCCCGACGACGTGACCGTCCAGGTCCTCACCCAGTGCCGGGACGAGCTGATCGAGCGCACCTACGAGTCGCTGATCGGCGTGCCGCGCGCCATCGTGCATTTCTACAACTCCACGTCGATCCTTCAACGGCGTGTCGTATTCGGTCTGGACCGGGGCGGTATCACCAGCATCGCCGTGAACGCCGCGCGCATGTGCCGCAAGCTCGAAGCGAGCGTTCCTGGTACTGAAATCCGGTACGAGTACTCGCCCGAGAGTTATACCGGCACCGAGATCGACTACGCGGTGGAGATCTGTGAAGCGGTCGCCGACGTGATCGAGCCGACGTCCGAGCGGCCATTGATCATGAACCTGCCGGCGACGGTCGAGATGTACTCGCCGAACGTCTACGCCGACACCATCGAATGGTTCCTCCGCACGGTGCGCAGCCGCGACTCGGTGGTGCTGTCGTTGCACCCGCACAACGACCGCGGCTGCGCGGTCGCAGCGGCCGAGCTCGGCGTACTCGCCGGGGCCGACCGAGTAGAGGGGTGCCTGTTCGGAAACGGGGAACGCACCGGCAACGTCGACATCGTGACCTTGGCGATGAACCTGTTCAGCCAGGGCATCGCCCCGGAACTCGACATCACGGACATCGACGCGCTGCGCCGCACCGCCGAATACTGCAACCGCCTGCCCGTGCATGAGCGCCACCCCTACGTGGGCGACCTCGTCTACACGGCGTTCTCCGGTTCGCATCAGGACGCGATCAAAAAAGGATTCGCGGCGCTCTACTCGGAGTCGGAGGCATCGGGCCGCGGTCGCGACTACCAGACCTGGGGCGTGCCATACCTGCCCATCGACCCCGCGCACGTCGGCCGCTCCTACGAAGCGGTCATCCGCGTGAACAGCCAGTCCGGCAAAGGCGGCATCGCCTACATCATGGAGAACGAACACGGGTTCTCGCTTCCGCGACGCCTACAGATCGAGTTCTCGAAGGCGATCCAAACCGTGGCGGAGGACACCGGCACCGAGATCACGCCCTCGGCAATGTGGGGCGAGTTCAAGGCGATGTATCTGCCGGACGACCCGCGCCTCCAACTGCACTCGCACCAGATCGTCGATCGCGATGACGACCGCACTGCTGTCACCGCGGAGGTGGTCGCCGACGGCGAACCTCGCACCGTGCATGGCGAGGGCAACGGGCCCATCGCAGCCTTCGTTGCCGCCATCCGTGACGCGCTCGGTATCGAAGTTGACGTCGTCGACTACCACGAGCACTCGCTCGGTCGCGGCGCCGACGCAACCGCTGTGGCTTACGTAGAAACGATTGCTGGTGACACCACGACACGCTGGGGAATCGGCACCGACCCCAACATCACCACGGCGTCACTGCGAGCCGTGCTCTCCGCTATGAGCCGACTCATCGACGACCAGACAGTTACCTAGAGTCGCCCGCGAACGCGGGTCTCCGTAAGCGTCGGGGTTCGGTGGGTCGGCTCGATGACTGCTTCGTTCGGCGCTGCGGCTTCCGCGGTGGGGCGGTCGGTCTGTGGGTCGGCGTTCTGGGATCGCGAAGCCGCAACCTTCGATCGTCAAGCCGATCACGGCTTGACCGACCCGTTCGTGCGCGATGCGTGGATGCCGAGGCGCGTGCGGACCACCGCTCGGCCCGCGATGACGACCGCGCGTGCGACTACTTCGGCGGGAATCTCACCGCGCCGTCGATGCGGATGACCTCGCCGTTGAGATAGGGGTTCGTCGCGATGTGCTCGACGAGCTGCGCGTACTCGTCCGGGGTGCCCATCCGGTTCGGGAACGGCACGATCGCGGTGAGGCCTTCCTTCATCTTGTCGGAGGCGAACCCGAAGATCGGCGTGTCGAAGCTGCCGGGCGCGATCGTCATCACGCGGATGCCGAGCACGCCCAGGTCGCGCGCCATCGGCAGCGTCATCCCGACGACCCCACCCTTCGACGCGGAGTACGCGAGCTGGCCGATCTGCCCGTCGAACGCGGCGATCGATGCGGTGTTCACGATCACGCCGCGCTCGCCGTCGGCGTTGGGCTCGTTCTTCGCCATCTGCGCGGCGCCGAGCCGAGCGACGTTGAACGTGCCGATCAGGTTCAGCTTGATGACCCACTCGAACGTGCCGAAATCGTGCGGCGCGCCGTTGCGGTCGACGGTACGGCCGACCATGCCGCTGCCCGCGCAGTTCACGACGACCCGCAGTGTGCCGAGCTCCGCCGCGAGGCCCATGCCCGCGAGGACCGACTCCTCCGAGGTGACGTCGCCGTCGGCGAACACCGCACGCGGCCCGAGCTCCGAAGCGAGGGCGGCGCCGCGCTCGGCGTTCTTGTCGAAGATCACGACCCCCGCGCCGGCTGCGTGCAGGCGCCGCACGGTCCCCTCGCCGAGCCCGGACGCACCGCCGGTCACCAGCGCGACCGCCTGGCTCAGGTCCACCATCTCGACTCGCTCTCCTCGTGCCGACGGGACGCGCAACGTACCAGGCAACCTTTCGGGGGGATCTCGGCGTCTCATCGTTCGGGGGGAACGGTGTGCGATGACGTGATCGGGGAAACGGTGGAGTCCGCGGCCACGTCCGCCGCGCCGCTCGCGGGCGTGTCCGACGTGTCGTTCGACGCGCTCTTCGACGAGCACTTCGTGCGTGGCGTGCGGCTCGCCTCGCTCACCGGCGGCCCCGGCGTCGACGCGCAGGCGATCGCCGCCGACGCGCTCGCGCGCGTCTGGTTGAAGTGGCAGAACCGCGAGGTCGACGACTTCTGGCCCTACCTGCGCGTCGCGGTCGTGAACGCGGCGCGCTCGGCCGAGCGCCATCGCCGCGTCGTCGAGCGCCACGCACGCCAAGATCGACCGGCGACGGCCGCGCCGGGCGACGACACCGCGATCGTCGAACGCGCCGCGGTCGCCGCGGCGCTGGCGCGGTTGCCGAACCGTCAGCGCACCGCGCTCGTGCTGCGGTATTTCGAGGACCTCAGCGTCGAGCAGTGCGCGCGCGTCATGCGCTGCAGCGTCGGCACTGCGAAGAGCACGACGGCACGCGCGCTCGCCGCGCTGCGCGCCGTGTTGGAGGAGCAGGACGATGATTGACGAGCAGCACCTGCAGGATGTTCTGCGCGACCTCGCAGACGACGTCGCGATCGACGAGACGACGGCGCGACCCGTGGCGACACGCGCGCTCCGGCGGCACACGCGCCGCCGCGTGCTGCGACGCGAGGGCACGGTCGCATTCCTCTCGATCCTGCTGATCGTCGGGATCGTCGTCGCCGTAGGCGATCACACGACCGGCGATGTTCGGACGGTCGCGTCGACGACTGCGACCCGCCGGCTCCCGCACCGGCTCGTGGTGCGGCAGTCCTTCGGTGGCGACTGGGCACCCGAACCCATCGCGTTCGACGGTCGCGACGTGTGGCTCGCCAACAATTCGCCGGCGATCCTGTCGCGCGGATCAGGCTCGACCAACGCGACGCCAAGCATCGCGATCGAGCGGCACGCGTCCGATTCGGGCCGGCTGCTCGACGTCGTGCGCGTTCCGCAGGAGGCGGTCTTCTCGATCGCCGCGGGTAGCGGTTCGGTATGGGTGGTGGGCGGGGGCGACGGTGGGGTGCCCCGAACGACCGTCAGCCGCGTCGACCTCGCGACCCGGCGGGTCGTGCTCACGCGCGCGCTGGCGGCTCGCGATTCATGCGCGTGCTCACTTGCCGTCGGCGCGGGTTCGGCCTGGCTCGCCGGCCAGGGTTCGACGAACCTGTACCGAATCGACGAGTCCGGCGCCGTGGCCGCGCGCATCCGGCTGCCACATCCGTCGGTGTCGCTTGCGGTCGTCGGCGACAACGTCGAGGTCGGGCTCGACGACTCCCGCGTCGCCGTGATCGATACGGCGACGAACCGCACAACGCGCGTCGTGCCGATCGCGACACCCGGTGCGCCCGCGGCGAGTGCGATCGTCGGCATCACGGCCGCGGCACAGCCCGGCGCAAGCTGGGTCACTCGCAGCGACGGTCTGGTCTTCGAGATCGTCGACGGTCGCCGAGTGTCCCCGAAGCCGGTGGTGTTCCTCCGGCCGGCGTCCGTGTCGGGCGCGACCCTCGAACGCAACGTGCTGTGGGCGGTCGGCGTGGATCAGATCGTCGCGTCGACGACCGACGGCACAACGCGCGGCTACGCCAACTACGACGCCGGCGGCGGGAGCTTCGGACCTGTGAGCGTGCGATCGCGCCGCTTCGTGCCGTCGCCATCGAACGAACCGGGCCTCGACCGGGTCGTCGTCGCGGGGCCGACACTCTGGATCGCCGTCTTCAACGGGACGATCCTCGTCGTGGCGCCGTCCTAGCGCGCGCTGGCAAGCTGCCCGCATGGCGAAGAAGACGTTCGGGTCACCCGCGGAGCTGCTCACCTCGGTCGGCGAGACGTTCGGTCCGACCGACTGGATCGAGATCACGCAGGAGCGGATCAACCGGTTCGCCGACGCGACGGACGATCACCAGTGGATCCACGTCGACGTCGAGCGGGCGAAGGCGGGGCCGTTCGGCGGCACCATCGCGCACGGTTATCTCACCCTGTCGTTGTGCGCCCGCTTCCTCTTCGAGCTCTGCGAGGTGCAGAACATCTCGATGGGCATCAACTACGGAGTGAACAAGGGCCGCTTCCCCGCGCCCGTGCGATCGGGGGTTCGCATTCGGGCGCGGGGAGAGCTGGCCGAGGCGACCGAGGTCGCCGGTGGGGTACAGGCCGTCGTCCGAATCACCGTGGAGTCCGAGGGCTCCGAAAAGCCCGCCGCGGTGATCGAGACCGTCAGCCGTTACCTCACCTGAACTGAGCCGGGGGGAAGGGCCCAGTTACACCTGCAAGATCGAGCGCAGCTCGATCAGTGCATCTTGCCGCCGTTGGTCACCAACGTCGTGGGCGTGGTGGTCGCCGTGGTCTTGGCGCCGGCTGCGGTCTGCCCGGCCACGATGACCGAGGGGACGGCGGTCGCGGTCACCAGGGCGGCGACGGCGAAGAGACGACGGGACGAAAGGGTCAGGAAACGCGACATCGGGGCAGTCCTTTTCATTTGGGCTGGCCCGGACGCCGGTTTCGCCACTGACTCCCCGCGGGGCTAGGCGACCAATGTGCGCCCTGCGGATCACTGTCTCGTCCGAGGAGGCGGGCTCGCTCCGCCTCACGGATAGCTATCGGTGGCCACGCTGCGTGGGTTGAGCGGTTTCCGGAGAAATTTCGCGGCGCCCGCCTTCCAGGGGATCGGCGGCCCGGACGAAGACCTGAAGCGGACCCCCTGACCTGCCGATACGACCTGGTGAGCCGGGCGGCTGTCAGCGGGAGCGCGAGCATGGAACCCACTCGGAACGACATCGCCGAATGCGGCGACCTCGTTCCGGCGCGCGCCCGGGGCCGGTCATGAGCGAGCGCGCGGCGCGCTGGCTGACGCCCGATCAGCGCACCGGTTTGCTCGGCAGCGCGCTCATCGCGTTCGCGATCGCGATGTTCGTGACGGTCGTGCCCGGACTGCCATCGGTGCACGAGCACACGCACTTGCCGTGGTGGGCATTCCTGGTCGCGTTCGCGGTGACCGAGGCAACCGGCTTCGACCTCGAGGTGAAGGGCCAGTCGCACGGCTTCACGCTGAACTACGTGCCGCTCGTCGTCGGCCTGTTCTACGTCGGCCCGCTCGGCCTGATCTGCGCGTACCTCATCGGCTGCACGACGACGCTCGTGCTGCGCCACCGGCAGCGGATCGACAAGCTCCTCTGCAACGTCGGTGTCGCCGCGGCCGAGGCGACCGTCGCGATCATCCTGTTCCGATCCCTCGTCGGCGGTGCGACGATCGTGCAGCCGATGTCGTGGCTCTCGGCACTCGTCGCGGTCGGTTGCGCCGGAGCGGTGTCGTCGATCGCGATCCCGGTCGTGATCCGCTGGTACGGCGAGGAGCCGCAGATCGGCACGATCATGGTCGCCGGCGCCGTGACCGTGACGTGCAACACGAGCATCGCGCTCGCCGCCGCGCTGCTCGTGCGCGCGAGCATCGCCGCGACCGTCCTGATCGCGATCCCGGTCGCGATGATCGCGGTCGCCTACCGCTCCTACACCTCACTGTGGAAGCGGTACGCGAACCTCCAACTCTTCTACGACTTCACGCGCGCCATCGGCGGATCCCAGCGCGCCGAGTCCGTCCTCGAGTCGATCCTGGAACAAGCGCGCGAGCTGCTGCGCGCCGATGTCGCGGAGCTCACGCTCGAGTCGCCCGATCCGGACGGGCCCGTGTTCGCGCTGCGTGCGCAGGGCGACATGCCGTTCGAGACGTCGGTGCCCGCGCACCTGCTGCCGAGCGAGTGGATGCGGGGCCGGGTCATCGGCGAGGGAAAGACCGTGCTCGTGCCGCGATCGACGAAGCAGGCCGACGAGCAGGAGCATCTCGACTGGCTCTGCGTGCGCGACTGCATCGTGGCGCCGTTGCACGGCGCGAAGGGCGTCGTCGGCACGTTGACGGTCGGGGACCGTCTCGGTGAGACGAGCACGTTCGACGCGCAGGACGCGCGCCTGCTCGAGACGCTCGCCAACCACTCGAGCGTCGCGCTGGAGAACGGCCGGCTCGTCGACCGCCTGTCGCGCGAGGTGAGTGAGCGCGAGCACCAGGCGATGCACGACGCGCTCACCGGCCTGCCCAACCGCGCCAACCTCTTCGAGCGACTCGAGGAGGCATTGGAGGAGCGGTCGAGCAACGAGGCGGTTGCCGTGCTCCTGATGGACCTCGACCGCTTCAAGGACATCAACGACGCCCTCGGTCACGACACCGGCGACGAGGTGCTGCGCCTTGTCGCGCGCCGCGTGCGCGCGGCGCTCGACGAGCACGCGACCGTCGCCCGGCTCGGGGGTGACGAGTACTCGATCGTGCTGCCGCACATCGCCGACGCCGACGCCGCGGCCGCGGTCGCGCACGAGATCCGCACGCGGCTCTCCGCGCCGCTCCCCGTCGCAGGCATGGCTCTCGAAGTCGGTGGGAGCATCGGCATCGCGCTCGCACCCGCGCACGGCACCGACGCCGCGACGTTGATGAAGCACGCCGACATCGCGATGTACGAGGCGAAGCGCGCGCAGGGCGTCGGCGTCTACGAGCCCGAGAGCGACGACTTCTCCGTACGCCGGCTCGAGCTCGCGGGCGCGCTGCGCCGCGCGATCGACGACGGCGAGCTCCTCGTCTTCTACCAGCCCAAGGCGCGACTGTCGGACGGCGCGATCATCGGCGCCGAGGCGCTCGTGCGGTGGCAGCACCCGGAGTACGGGATGCTCCCGCCCGACGAGTTCATCTCGATCGCGGAGCGCACCGGCCTCATCGGCCCGCTCACCCACTTCGTCGCGCGGCGCGCGATCGCGCAGTGCCGCTCCTGGCACGCCAAGGGCTGGGACCTCAACGTCGCGGTGAACCTGTCGGTCGTCGGGCTCATCGACGTGGAGCTGCCCGAGATGATCGACGGCATGCTCAAGGTCGCCGGCCTCGATCCCTCGTACCTCACGATGGAGATCACCGAGACCAGCATCATGGACACCGGTCGTACCGTCGCCGCGATCGACCGCCTCGCGCGCCTCGGCATCCGCCTCTCGATCGACGACTTCGGCACCGGCTACTCGTCGCTGTCGTACCTGCAGAAGCTGCCGGTGCACGAGGTGAAGGTCGACAAGTCGTTCGTCATGTCGATGAGCGGCAACGAGAGCGATGCCGCGATCGTGAAGTCGATCATCGACCTCGCGCACAACCTCGACCTGAAGGTCGTCGCCGAGGGCGTCGAGAACCACGACTCGTGGGAGCGTCTCGATCGTTTCGGCTGCGACATCGCGCAGGGCTACTACCTGAGCCGGCCGATCCCGCCCGACGCGTTCGACGAGTGGCTCACCGCGTGGCCCGAGCGCCGCATCGAGCTCATCGGGCCGCAGCTCGCGTCGCACAGCGCGATCGCGTCACGCGCCTGAGCGCCGCGAGCGTTCGCTGATCCACGCGCGCACCGATTCGTCGGCGTCGGTCATGTCGACGATCCGCCGCGCCGTGGCGGCAAGGCCGGGTTCCGGAGTGTCGGCGCGCTCGGAGAGCAGCAGCGCGCAGATCGCGCGGTGCACGACCCAGAGTCCCGGGAACGGCGGTTCGTGTATCCAACCGAGCAGCCACTCGACGTCGGGCTCCGTGTCGGAAGGCCCGAGCGCGCTGACGAGCGCGCCGGGGAAGTACGGGCTGAAGCGCTGGCGCGTGGATCCACTCGTGCGCTTGCGGTCTTCGTAGCGCTCGCGCAGCAGCGCGTCGGCCGCGTCGCCTTCGTCGCGCAACAAGTGCAGCAGCGCGCGGTCGTAGTGGTGCAGCGTCGTGAGATCGAGGGCGTCGACGCCGTCGAGCGTCCACGGAGGGCCTTCGAGCGCGCGCACGACGAGCTCGTACGACGCCGCGATCTGCGGTGGGAGCCGGTCGCGCACCTTCTCCGACAGCAGCTCGCGCGCGGCATGCGCGCGACCGGTCCACGCGAGGCTGCAGACCGCGCCCATCTCGGGCTCGATGCGGCTGACGTCGCCGAGCGCGCGCGAACGGTCGGCGAGCAGCAACAGCCCCGCGGCGATCGGCGTCGCGCGCGGCGAACACGCCGCTTCGGCCACGGTCGTGAGCAGGTCGGCCTCGATCCTTCCCGTCGCGTCGAGCGGCGCCGTCTGCAGGATCGGCAGCCATTCCTCGAGCTGCGGCGCGGCTTCGGATTCGAGGGCGACGTCGCAGACCGACAGAGCGAGCGCGCCGAAGCTCGTGACGTCGCCCATCGTGCGCGCCCGCTCCGCGGCGTCGATCGCGAGGTGGAGCGCCTCTTGCGGGAAGTCGATGTACAGCGTCTCGATGAACGCCGGTGCGGACGCCACGTACGCGCGGACGTCGCCGGCCTGACGCTGCTCCTCGATCGCGCGTCGCGTGCGGTCGATCGCGTCCGTGAAGTAGCCGCCGCGTGCCCGCGCGAGGTCGCTTGCGACCTGCGCGGCCTTCGCCGACAGACGCGTGTGCAGGCCGGGGAGCCCGGCGGCGTCGGCGTGCAGCGCGGCGCCGTCGAGGAGCGCGAGGGCCGCCTCGTAGTGGCCGGTACGCGAGAGCACGGTCGCGTACATCACCGTGTGCGCGCCCGCGTCGACCGACGCGTCGTCGAGCAGGTCGAGGGCACGCGCGCCGAAGCGTTCCGCGTCGCCGAGCTCGCCGACGCCGTACGCGGCGCGGGTCGCGAGCGCGAGACGCGAGGCGGCGAGCGAGCCCTGTTCCGGGTCGGCGCCCACGAGCTCCCGCGCGCGCTCGTACTCGCCGCGGTCGAGCGCGAGCTCGGTGTCGAGCAGGTCGGCGAGCCCGGGCTGCGACTCCGCGTGCGTGTCGCGCAGCAGCGCGATCCACTCTTCGGCGGCTTGGAGCGAGAAGCGATCGAGCGCGTCGCGGCCGGCGTCGGCGGCCGAGCGCGCCGCGAGGGGCGCGGCGGCCGTGTCGCCGAGTCGGAACGCGGTGCCCGCCTGTTCGGCGACGACCTCGGGCGGTGCGTCGGCGGCGTCGAGCACGCGGCCGAGGCGCGCGTGGAGCTGGCGCCGGCGCGCCTCGTCGAGGCTCGCGTACGCGACCTCGCGCAGCAGCGGATGACGGAACTGCGCCTCGGTCGACGTCGAGAGCGTCGAGCACATGCGCGCCTGCGCGACACCGGCGCGGTAGAGATCGGGGACCGCGTCGAGGAACTCGCGACCGAGCGCCTCGGGCCAGAACTGGTCGCCGCACGCGGCGGCGAGACCGAGCGCGTCGCGCAACGTCGGTTCGTACGACGCGAAGCGCGCCGCGATCAGATCGGGGAGCGAGGTCGACGCGGTGAGCGACTCGCCGCGCTGCAACGCGAGCGCGGCTTCGCGCGCGTGCAACGGGTTGCCACCCGCGACCGCGACGATCTCCTCGATCGGACGACCACCGGTCGCGCCGACGTCGCCGACGAGCTCCGCGATCGCCTCGGGTGTGAGCGGACCGAGCGGCAGCAGCTCGAACTCGAGGTCGTCGGCGTCGATCCAATTCGGGCGCGTCGTGCACCACAGCGCGCCGGGCACACCGGCGCGCAGCGCGAGCCGGCTCAGCAGGTCGAGGAGCTCGAGCGACGCGTGGTGCAGGTCCTCGACGACGCAGACGAGCGGCGCGCGCCGGCCGTCGTCGTCGATTTCGGGTGCGGCGTGCGCGAGCACGGTCGCCATCGCGTCGGCGACGCACGCGGGATCGACATCGCCTTCCCCCGCGCGTCCGAGACCCACTGCGCGCAGCAGCATCGCCGCCGGTGCGGGACCGGCGACGGCGGCGAGCTCGGTCGCGCCTGCGGTGTCGCGTCCGAGATCGAGCAGCCAGTCGGCGACGACGCGCACGTCGCCGCGCGCCGGGGTGCACGCGGCCCGCACGACCTTGCCGCCGCGATGGTCGACGCGCGCCGCGGCCGCGTCGACGAGCCAGCTCTTCCCGGTACCTGGTGGCGCGCTCACGAGCACCGGGCGCAGCTCGTCGGCGAGCGCACCGTCGTACGCGGCTGCGAGCAGCGTGCCGAGCTCGGCCGCGCGTCCCGAGCGTTCCGCGTTCGCGGCCTCGGCGTCGCGCGCGTCGAGCGGTTCGTCGGGACGGGTGAGGTCGATGAGCGCGGGACGGAAGCGGCCGACCGCGGGCGACGCGTCGGCGGCGATCACCCGCAAGGTGGTTGCGACGAGCGTGGCGGCGGGGCGAACGGCGGGATCGTCGTCGACGCACGCGCGCACGAGCGCGCGCAAGGGCTCCGGCACCGCGACGACGGCGTCCGAGCGGGGCGTGCCGGTGACCGCCTCGATCACCGAGACCCCGAGCGCGTACACGTCGAGCGCGGGGGACGGCAGCTCGTCGGCCGCTTCGGGTGCGAGATATGCGGTGGTGCCCGCGAGCGCGGGTGCGTCGTCGACCCACCCGTCGTACGTCGTGCCGCGGATCGACGCATGGCCGGCGTCGATGAGCAAGGGCCCGATGTCGGACAAGAGGACGTTCGACGGCTTGATGTCGCGGTGCACAACGGATGCCGCGTGCAGCGCGGCGAGCGCGTCGGCGACCGGCGCGAAGGTCGCGGCCGCGACCTCGGCGGGCAGGCGGCCGTCATCGAGGTGCTCGGCGAGGGTCGGGCCGTCGTGGAAGACGAAGGCGAGATAGGGCTCGCCGTCGTCTTCGCCCGAGTCGAACAGGCCGACGAGCGCGGGGTGGCGGACACTGCGGAGGACGGTCGCCTCTCGGGCGAGTCGGGCGGTCGCGAGCGGGTCGTCGATGCCGCGCCGGCGCAGCTTCAGCGCGACGACGATGCCGTCGCCGTCGGCGCGCCACACCTCGGTGTCGGCCCCGCCCCCGAGATACCGCTCCAAGCGGAACGGTCCGATGCGTGCGCCGGCCGCGCGCCTCGCCGTCCGAGTGATCGTCGCCGCCACGCCGCTGCCTCCGGCGCCCATGATCGCACGCTGCCAAAGGGTGCGAAACCGGGCGAGTCACGCGGTCGGGGGTGCTAGGTAACCTGGCAAGGAATGGCGAGACTGCGCTGGCGGGGCGCGGCCGGTGACGCCGAACGGGAGCTCGACGCTCCAGTCATACGCATCGGTCGGGGTACCGAGAACGAGGTAGTGATCGACGAAGCGGCCGTGAGCCGCGTCCACGCGCGCATCGAGGGCGAGGCGGGGACGTGGCGCATCGTCGACGTCGGGTCGACGAACGGCACGAGCGTCGACCGGGTCGAGCTGCGACCGTGGCAGCCGCACGTGTTGACGCACGGCGCGACCATCGACCTCGCGGGCGCGACGGACATCACGTTCCTGCTCAGTGAGCACGAGCGCACCGGCGGCGAAGCGGCGACGACCCGGCGGGTCGCCGAGCGCGCGGTGCGGCTGACGCCGACCGAGTCGGAAGTGCTCGAGCTGCTGTTCCAGCACTACGACTCGGGGCGGCTCGCGCCGCGCGTCGCGTCGATCCGCGAGGTCGCCGACGCGCGCTTCACCAGCACCGCGGCGGTGAAGATGGCG
Source organism: Acidimicrobiia bacterium (assembly GCA_036271555.1). Lineage (NCBI taxonomy): Bacteria > Bacillati > Actinomycetota > Acidimicrobiia > Acidimicrobiia bacterium. Next base: position 107,653 of record DATBAK010000005.1, on the reverse strand, counting down.
CTGCAGTCGCTCTACGACAAGTTCGACCTCGTCGGCGACGAGCGCAACAAGGACGCGCTCGCCCGCCGCGCCCAGCAGTGGAAGGTCACCCGGATCAGGTTCTGAGCCGCGCGTGCGGGGCGGCCCGACTCACTCGTCCCGCGTCACGGAGCGGCGAGCGCAGCGAGCGCGACCAGACGTATCGCGAACGGACCCGCCGGCGGGGCCCGGCGGGTTCGTTCAAGAGCTGGTGTTGCTGACTATCTGTGGTGGTGAGAGAAACTCAGTGAATACGACCCATGTCTCTCTACCTCCCTTCCCAGTGGGCCCCAGTGGGCTGCTCACCAGCATGAAGGGGAGGCGTGACCGTCGACATCGCCGTCGCGGTCAGTGTTTCCTTACCTGGGTTTGACCGTTCCCCGAGCCGGGTAACCGGCGCGCCTTTGCGCCGAGGCCCGTCGTGCCCCGTTCAAAACAAAACCCGCCGGCGGGGCCCGGCGGGTTCGATCATCTCGATCGACTTGCTCTGCTGCGAGTTCTCAGTGGATGCGACCCATGGTTCCGCCCTCCCTTCCCAGTGTGCGCCCCAGCGGCAAACACCAGCATGAAGGGAGAGGGCCCTCGGCAACATCGCCGCCGCGGTCAGTGTTTGGTTACCTCATCCATTCGCTCGCGCCTTCGTCGGCTCCCCTCCGGGTCGCCGATTCGCGCTCGGCGCCTTCGGCCGCGCGGGCGACCTGACTCCGACCTCAGTCCGACCTCAGCCGGGGTCGAGTTCCGAGCCGGGGTCGGGGCCGAACTCGGCCGCGGCGTCGGCCTTCGCCTGCTCGATCGCCGCGTTGTTCACGAGCGGTCCCGCGGCGACGGCGAGCGCGCCGCAGCCGATGCCCATCAGCAGCAGCGGCGCGCGCAGGCTCACGAGTCCCGCGAGCTGACCGGCAACGAGCGCGCCCACCGGCGCCGCGGTCGCCAGCCCGACGCGGAACAGCGAGTTCACGCGTCCGAGCAGCGCGTCGGGCACGAGCGTCTGGCGCAGCGTGATGATCACGATGTTGGCGAACGTGCCGCAGCCGAGCGACACCGCGACCGCGAGCATGAACACGAACACCGAGTTCGTCGTGCCCGCCAAGATGCCCGCGATGCTCGCGAGGGGGAAGACGGTGAGCAGCGTGCCACCCGGACCCAACCGCTTGATGACGCGGTCGGCGATGAGCCCCGCGCCGATACCGCCGACCGCGGCTGCGGTGAGCACGAGCCCGTACACCGACTTCGACATGTGCAGCACGCGCAACGCGAAGAGCACGTTGATCGCCTCGGCGCCGACGATGAGGAAGTTGTACGCGCAGCCGAGCAGGAGCAAAGAGCGCAGGAGCTCGTGGCCGCGTAGGAACTGCAGCCCTTCGCGGAGGTCTTCGCGGATCGACGGCTCTTCGCGTCGACGCCGTGACCGCTCCTGGTAGCGCGCGCGTCGCGACGACTGGTGCTGACGCGAGCGCGGTCGCGCGCTGTACGTACCGCGGAGCGTGAAGACGATGAGCGAGGCCGCGAGGAACGAAGCGGAGTCGAGCGCGAATGGGAGCGACGCGGCCCAGGCGAACAGCGCGGCGCCGATCGCGGGACCGGCGAGGTCGCGTGCGACGTTCTCGGTCACGGAGAAGCGCGCGTTCGCGCGCTCGATCTGCTCGGTCTCGACGAGGCTCGGCAGGATCGACTGCGCGGCGTTGTCGAAGAAGACCTCGCCCGAGCCGAGCAGGAACGCGACGATCCAGATCAGCCCGACCGACACGTCGTGCTGCCACGCGGCGACCGCCAGCAGCCCGACGGCGATGCAACGGAGCGAGTCGACCAGCGCCATCACGCGCCGCCGGTCGAGGCGGTCGGCGACGACCCCGCCGAAGAGTCCGAAGAAGAGCCACGGGATTCCTCGCGCGACCTCGAGCCCCGAGACCGACGCCGCGCTCGACGTCGTCGTCGCGATGAGGAGGGGCATCGCGGCCAGGATGAAACCGTCGCCGGCGAGCGAGATCGCCGACGCGGACCACACCTTGGCGTACCGCGGACCCAGGGACTCCCTCGGCACCGGCGGAAGGTATCCGCGTCCGGATGTCGGCGGGCGGATCACCGCCGGTGTCCGAGCGGCCTTCTAAGGTCGACTCCATGGCAGCGCAACGGCGTGCGGCCGCCACCAGCGAGTACGGCGCCGCCCAGATCACGGTGCTCGAGGGCCTCGACCCGGTGCGCCGCCGTCCCGGCATGTACATCGGGTCGACGGGCGCGCAGGGCCTGCACCATCTGGTGTGGGAGGTGGTCGACAACGCGGTCGACGAGGCGATGGGCGGCTTCGCGACACGCGTCGACGTCACGTTGCTCGCCGACGGTGGTTGCCGCGTCACCGACGACGGCCGGGGCATTCCGGTCGATCCGCACCCGCAGTACAAGGGGAAGTCGGCGGCCGAGGTCGTCATGACCACACTGCATGCGGGCGGGAAGTTCGGCGACGGCGGCTACAAGGTGTCGGGCGGTCTGCACGGCGTCGGCGTCTCGGTCGTCAACGCGCTCTCGGCGCGACTCGTGCTCGAGGTCGACCGCGACGGCAACACGTACCGGCAGGTGTACGCGCCGGAGAAGACGGGACGGAAGGTCCTTCCCGGGGTGCCGCAGGGGAAGCTGCGCGCGGTCGCGAAGTCGAAGCGCGGGCACACCGGCACGACCATCACCTTCTGGCCCGACCCCGACGTCTTCGAGGAGATCGAGTTCCGCGCCGCGACGATCATGGAGCGGTTGCAGGTGATGGCGTACCTGCACGCGGGCCTCGCGATCGGCTTCCACGACGAGCGCAAGGGCCACGAGCACGAGGAGACGTTCCACAGCGAGGCCGGAATCGTCGACTTCGTCAGCCACCTCAACGCGAGCAAGGAGCCGTTGATCAAGGACATCGGCTCGTTCTCCGCGTCCGAGCCCGACGGCGACGTCGACGTCGCGTGGCAGTGGAACACCGGATACCACGAGGGCCTCTTCACGTTCGCGAACGGCATCTCGACGACCGAAGGCGGGATGCACGCGGAGGGCTTCAAGCGCGCGCTCACGAACGCGATCAACCGCTACGCGAAGGATCGCGGTCTGCTGAAGGCGAAGGACACCGCGCTCCAAGGCGACGACGTGCGTGAGGGCCTCACTGCGATCGTTTCGGTGCGTTTGCAAGAGCCGCAATTCGAAGGGCAGACGAAGACCAAGCTCGGCAACACCGAGATCCGGTCGCTCGTCGAGCGGCTCACGAACGAGCGGTTCGGGCGCTGGCTCGAGGAGCACCCGAATCCCGCGAAGGCGATCGTCGGCAAGGCGATGAGCGCGGCGCGGGCGCGCGGCGCCGCGAAGCAGGCGCGTGAGCTGACGCGCCGCAAGAGCGCGCTCGAAGGCGTCGGCATGCCCGACAAGCTGGCCGACTGCTCGTCGCGCGCGGTCGACGACACGGAGCTCTTCATCGTCGAGGGCAACAGCGCGGGCGGCTCGGCGCGCGACGCGCGCTCACCGAAGACGCAGGCGATCCTGCCGTTGCGCGGCAAGATCCTGAACGTCGAGCGCGCCTCGATGGACAAGATCGTCGCCAACGCGGAGATCCAGGCGCTCGTCTCCGCGATCGGCGGCGGCATCGGTCACGACTTCGATCTCACGAAGGCGCGCTACGGCAAGGTCGTCATCCTCGCCGACGCCGATGTCGACGGCGGCCACATCCGCACCCTGCTCATCACGTTCTTCTACCGCCAGATGACGCCGCTGGTGGACGCGGGCCGGCTGTACGTCGCGCAGCCGCCGCTGTACTCGGTCGACATCTCGAGCACCCGCCAGTACATCGCCGACGACGCCGCTCGGCAGCAGGTGATCGAGGCGAACCCGAATCGTCAGCTCGTGTTCGCGCGGTTCAAGGGCCTCGGCGAGATGGACTATCCCGAGCTGAGCGAGACGTGCATGGATCCCGCGACGCGCAACCTCGTGCGCATCGACGTCGACGAGGCCGTGATCTGCGACGAGCGGCTGTCGGTGCTCATGGGCGACGACGTCGAGCTGCGCAAGCAGTTCATCCAGCAGAACGCCAAAGACGTGCGATTCCTCGATATCTGATTTCATGGTCGCGCTCGCTTCGCTCGCCGCTCCTGACGCCTCAGCCACCACGCCGGGCGGGCCGCACGGCGACCCGCCCGTTCTGGCGGGAACTCCCTGACGGAGGTCTCCATGGCACGGAAGAAGACAGCAGCGGCGGCGACGTTGTTCGAAGCGGCGCCGGTCGCGAGCCGAACGTTGGTCGACGAGGTCGAGTCGTCGTTCCTCGACTACTCGATGAGCGTCATCGTGAGTCGCGCGCTGCCCGACGCGCGCGACGGGCTCAAGCCCGTGCACCGGCGGATCCTGTGGGCGATGCACGACTCGGGCCTGCGTCCCGACCGCCCGTTCGTGAAGTGTGCGCGCGTCGTCGGCGATGTGATGGGCCGTTTCCACCCGCACGGTGACACTGCGATCTACGACGCGCTCGTGCGCATGGGGCAGGACTTCTCGCTGTCGCATCCGCTGATCGACAAGCACGGCAACTTCGGCTCGCCCGCCGATCCGCCGGCCGCGCAGCGCTACACCGAGTGCAAGCTCAGCGTGCTCGCCACCGAGATGCTCGCGGGCATCGACGAGGGCACCGTCGACTTCGAGCCCAGCTACGACGCGAGCGACGAAGAGCCGATCGTGCTGCCGAGCCGGTTCCCGAACCTGCTGGTGAACGGGATCCAGGGGATCGCGGTCGGGATGGCGACGAACATCCCGCCCCACAACCTCGGCGAGATCTGCGACGCCGCGGTGTTGCTCATCGACCGGCCCGAGACGACGCTCGACGGGCTCGCGCGCGTCGTCAAGGGGCCCGACTTCCCGACCGGCGCGCTGATCATGGGTTCCGACGGCATCGCCGAGGCGTACCGCACGGGCCGCGGTTCGATCCGTCTGCGCGCGGTCACCACGGTCGAGGACTCGCGGCGCGGGCCGGTGATCCTCGTCACCGAGATCCCGTACCAGACGAGCGTCGACGCGATCGCGGGGAAGCTCGCGGAGGCGGTCGAGGCCGGGCGCGTCGACGGCGTGCGCGACATCCGCAACGAGTCGGGGCAGGGCGACACGAGGCTCGTCATCGAGCTGCGCCCGGATGCGAACCCGCAGATCGTGTTGAACAACCTGTTCAAGCACACGCCCGCGCAGGTGACGTTCGGGATCAACATGGTCGCGCTCGTCGACGGCGTGCCCCGCACGATCAACCTGATGCAGGCGCTGCAGGCGTGGGTCGACCACCAGGTCGCCGTCGTCACCCGGCGCACGCGCTTCCGCCTCGAGAAGGCCGAGGCGCGGCTGCACATCCTCGAAGGGCTCGTGAAGGCGCTCGGTCAGATCGACGCGATCGTGAAGCTCATCCGCGCGTCGAAGGATCGCGCCGCCGCGCGCACCGGGCTCATGGGTACGGGCTTCGACTACAGCGAGATCCAGGCGAACCACATCCTCGATCTCGCGCTCGGCCGGCTCACGCAGCTCGGTCGCGAGGAGCTCGTGAAGGAGCAGAAGGAGCTCGCGGCCGAGGTGCGGCAGCTGCGGCGCATTCTCTCCAAGCGCGACGTGCTCATGGGCGTGATCCGCGAGGAGCTCGTCGCGATCCGCGACGCGCACAAGATCGCGCGCCGCACGCAGATCGTCGCCGACGACACCGGCGAGATCTCCACGGTCGCGCTGGTGGAGGACGAGCCGCTGTTCGTGACCGTGACCGCGCGCGGCTACGTCGTGACGCGTCCGGGGCGCGGTCGCGGCGCGAAGGTCGCCGACCCGGGGGAGCGCGACGCGGTCGCGCAGCTCATCGAGACGTCGACGTTGGCGGGCGTGCTGTTCTTCTCCGACCGCGGGCGCGCGTACCGCATGGCCGGCCACGACCTGCCGAAGAACCGGCTCACGGCCGCGCCGAACCTGTTCCAGCTCGGCGACGGCGAGCAGATCGTCGCGGTGCTCGACGCGAAGGCCGCCGACGAGCACCAGCACATCGTGTTCGCGACCGCGTCGGGCGCGGTGAAGCGGACGGAGCTCGCGGAGTTCGTCGACGCCGGCGCGCGGCGCGACGGGATCGTGGCGATGAAGGTCGCCGCCGGCGACCGCGTCGTGTCGGTGTTCCCGGGGTGGGACGAGTTCGAGATCTTCGTCGTGACGCGCGAGGGGCAGGGCATCCGTTTCGCGGAGGAAGAGGTGCGCGCGGTCGGACGGTCGGCGGGCGGCATCCGCGCGATGCGGTTGCGGGGCGACGACGCGGTGATCGGCGCGTGCGCGGTCGCGCACGAGGAGCAGGTCGTGCTCGCGACCGACGCGGGGTACGCGAAGCGGTTGCGGGTCGACGAGATGCCGGTGCAGGCACGCGGTGGCGCGGGTGTGCGCGTGATGCGACTCGATCGCAAGCGGGGCGCGGTGGTCGCGGTCGCGCCGGTCGCGGACCGGACGCTGTTCGTGCTCGACGAGTCGACGGCGACGGTCGCGGCGACCGAGATCAAGCTCGTCGCGCGCGACGCGGTCGGTGCCGCGGTGCCGGGTGTGCGACCCGGCGCGCACGTCGCGCGCGTCGTCGCGTCGTCCGCCGCGCTCGACGCGGATTAGCGCGGCGAAGGCGGGATCGTTCGCCGCAACGCGCCGACGAGCGACAACTCGCAGCCCGACGTCGCGAGCGCGGCCTGGTGCTGTTGCAACCGTCGGGGTGTCGGCGGGTCGACCGTCCAGAAGCGAGAGAGCGCGAACGCGGCGCCGAGGTCGTAGATCCACGTCGGCGCGCCGATGAACGCGAACACGAAGCCGAACAGCGCAACCGACTCGCAGGACGCGATGGTGAGGAAGAAGCGGTTGCGGTAGGCGACCGCGAGCTTCGCCTCCGACGAGCAGTCGAGCGGTTTCGTCAGCACCGCGATGGCCGTGATGCTCAGTCCGGCGGCGACGGCGAGCAACCACAACCACGGCAGGACGTGGTTCGGGCCGCGATTGCCGATGAGCTGCAGCACGACGGCGAACGCAACGAGCGTCACCGAGAAGCTGACGAAGATCGAGCGCAACGCGATGAGTTGGTCGCCCTTGCGGCTGCCGATTTGGAGATAGCCGGGAGTGAGCGCGCGCAACACCTGCGCGACGCTCGGCCAGCCCGGGTCGTCGTCCGTCGGTTGCTGTCCCACCCTCTCAGTATCGTCGGGAAGACCCACGACCGAAGGGAGCACCACCGTGTCGGAGATCTCGCAGCGGTACGCGCGCCTGTCGCAGGCATTCGCCGACAAGATCGCGGCGGTACCGGACGACAAGTGGAGTGCGCGGTCGCCGTGCTCGGACTGGACCGCGCTCGACGTCGCCAAGCACGTGATCTCGACGCAGGGCATGTTCCTGAAGTTCGTCGGTCAGGAGATGGGCGCGCTGCCCGCGGCCGACGAGGATCCGCTCGGCGCCTGGAACGCGGCGCGCGGCCGCATCCAAGCGGGCCTCGACGACCCGAAGGTCGCGGCGACCGAGTTCGACGGCATGTTCGGTCGCTCGCGCTTCGACGACGCGGTGGGCAAGTTCCTCTGCATGGATCTCGTCGTGCACGGCTGGGACCTCGCGCGCGCCGCCGGTCTCGACGAGAGCATCTCGTCCGGCGACCTCGCCAACGTGCGCGCAGAGGCCGAAGCGTTCGGCGACAAGATGCGCGCGCCGCAGGCGTTCGGCCCCGCAATCGACCCGCCCGCGAGCGCCGACGAGCAGACGAAGGTCCTCGCCTTCCTCGGGCGCGAGGCGTAGTCAAGTCCGCCACGCGATCGGCCGATGCCTTCGGTCGTCGTGAAGGAGGAGTCGTGGGAAGTTCGTACACGAGCGTGACGCTCGTCGGCACGAAGCTCGATCAGGTCCGCGAGGTCGCCATCGGGCCTGCGTATCTCGCGGAGTCGGACGGAGTCGTCGTCGTGTTCTCCGAGGCGGACGACTCCGGCAACCTCTCGGGCCCGTCGCTCTCCGGTGCGCTCGGGTGTGTCGCGCTGACGACGACCGTGTTCGACGACGACGTCCTCATGATCTCCGTCCACACGAGCGGTGAGCCGGTCGGTGAGCTCGGGATCCCGGACCCCATGGCGATGTTCGGCGACGTGGACCTCGGGGCAGGCGAGGCGCCGTTCGAGGACGGGACCGCCCTCGACGCCGCGGCGCTCGTCGCCGCCGTGGGCCGCGGCGACGTCGCGCAGGTGCAGACCGCGTTCGCCAAGGAGTACGTGTTCGCGAGCGAGCGTCATCAGGACGTCGTCGCGGCGCTCGGTCTCCCGAGCGCCGCCGTCGCGTGGGGATACCGCTACCTCACCGAGGATCGAGAGCACTACACCGGCCCGGCGTTGATCGCCGTCGGCGGCGCGCCCGACTGACGGGCGTCACTCGCCACATCTCGGACGGACGCCGCCGGAGGGGCCGGTAGCGTTCGGAGCTCATGACCGCGGGCAGCCAGGAGCAGGACGCCACTCCCGGCGCGCTGCGAGCCGGGATCCGGCGGACGTTCGGCTCGCTCGACACGCACAACTACCGCCTCTACTTCACCGGCAACGTCATCTCGCACGTCGGCGGGTGGATGCAGACGATGGCGGAGGCGTGGCTCGTCCTCACGCTGACGCACAGCGGCACGGCCGTCGGCGCGACGTTCGCCTGCCGCTTCGCGCCGGTCCTCGTGTTCGGCCTCTGGGGCGGCACGATCGCCGACCGCTTCGACCGCCGCAAGGTGCTGTTGATCACGCAGACGCTCGCCGCGTTCCTCGCGATCGCGCTCTGGCTCATCGTCCTCACGGGCGTCGTGCAAACGTGGATGGTGTTCGGACTCGCGATCGCGCTCGGGCTCGTGACCGTGGTCGACGAGCCGACGCAGCACGCGTTCGTCGAGGAGATGGTCGGGCGCGACCGGCTCGCGAACGCGATCGCGCTCAACAGCGCGGTGATGAACTCGGCGCGCATCACCGGACCCGCGATCGCGGGTCTGCTGATCGCGACCGTCGGCACTGCGTGGGTCTTCTTCGTGAACGCGGCATCGTTCGTCGCGGTCGTCGTCGCGCTGCTCGCGATGCGGCCGCACGAGCTGCGTCCGGCGATGCGTCACCACGAACGCCCGCGCGTGCGCGACGGCCTGCGCTACGCGTGGGGTGTCACCGAGATCCGGGCGACGATCGTGCTCGTCGCGATCGTCGGCACGCTCGTCTACAACTTCCCGACGTTCATGACGCTGCTCGCGAGCGACTCCTTTCACGGCGGCGCGGGACTCGCGGGTCTGCTCATGGCGATGCTCGGCTGCGGCACCGTCGTCGGCGCGCTCACCGCCGCGCACCGCGCGCGACCGACGTCGAGCACGGTCGTCGGTGCGGCCGCGCTGCTCGGCATCGCGCTGCTCGTGTGCGCGTCGTGGCCGTCGCAGGCGGGCGTCGAGGTCGCGCTGGTTCCGGTCGGCGCGCTCGCGGTGTTCTTCGGGTCGACCGCAAACGGTCACATGCAGCTCTGGTCGGAGCCGCACGTTCGCGGCCGGGTGATGGCGATCTACAGCGCGCTCACGCTCGGCGTCACCGTGATCGGCGGACCGTTCGTCGGCTGGGTGTGCGGGCAGTGGAGCCCGCGCGTCGGGCTCGGGGTCGCGGGCGCCGCGACCGCGGCCGGCGCGCTCGGCGTGGTCCTCGTGCAGCGCGCCCGATTGCTGGAACCCGAGCATCCGCGCTTCCCGCTCCAGGCGCCCGCGGACTAGCAACCGTGAGCGGCTCAGGCCGCGAGCGGAGCGAGCAGGGGCGCCCCCTCGGCTGCTCCCAGCCGCGTCACGGAGCGGCGAGCGCAGCGAGCGCGACCGGAGTCAGCGGGTGTCGAGGACCGCCGAGTTGCACGCCGGCCCGGTGTTCACGGGGTCGCAGCGCCACGGTCGGTTGCCCGGCAACGTGACTTCGAAGCCGCCGGGGAACGGCGCCTTGTCCGGCGCGGGGTAGTCGGTGCTCACGTACTGCGCGCCGCTCGAGATCGCGAGGTCCCGCGTCTTCGTGTCGTCGGCGCGGGCCTCGACCGTGTCGGCATCGGAACGGGTGCGCACGATGTAGCCCTCGCGCACGAGCTCCTGGATCTTCGCCTGGTTCGCGCCCGTCGGATCGTTCATCTCGACGAAGGCGGCGTCGGGCTCACCCGGCGTCGCGTTGGTGAAGATGACGCGTCCCTTCAGGCTCGGGTGCCCCTTGATGTAGCGCTCGCGCTGCCCCGACTGGTCGAGCAGGAAGAGCACCTTGCCGCGCGCCGCGCCGAGCGTCGGCCATGCGCCGCCGGCCTTGACGGCTTCCTCCAACGTCGCGTGCGTGCCGCGCACGTCGTCGGGCGTGATGAGGTCGGAAGGCTTGAACACGGAACGAATCTCGGCGTCGAGCGCGTCGAAGTCGGAGGTCGTGAGCGGCGGAGGCTGCACGAATCCCATCTTCAGCGGATCGACCGTGGGGTCGTCCTTCGCCTCGACGAGGATCGCGATCGGGAGGTGCGTTCGGTGCGCGTCGGACCAGCCCTTCACCGCGTCGAGGCACGCGATGAACGTGAGGCAGTTGCTGTTGAAGTCCGAGTCGGACGCGTGCAGCACCTTGAACCCGGGCTTGCTCATTCCGGGAATCGGCGTCGTCACGTGATCGATGAGCTCGCGCAGCTTCGGCTTCGCGTAGCGGCCGCCGTTCGGATCCGCGAAAACGTCGAGCTCGATCTGGCGCACGCCCTCCCGTGAGAACTGCGTCGGCAGCACGGGGTGCGTGTAGTCGATCGAATCCGCGAGCGCCTTGTCGAACGACTTGATCGTGTCGAAGATGCTCGGCTCGTCGCGGAAGTGATAGCTGTTGTGCGTTCCGACCACCTGCACCTGGTTGAGGCGCAGGCACCGGTCGGCGGCCGTCGTCGCATCACCCGTCGCGACACCCGAGGATCCACCGTCCCAGCCCGCGCAGTTCGCGGGTGCGGTCGTCGACGGGGTCGACTCGTGTTTCGACGCGCTCGAGCACGCGGCGAGCACGACCGCCGCCGCGACACACACCACCCCAACCCTGCGCTCCCAACGCATCGGCTCGCAGCTTCGCACGTGCGCCGCATCTGACACCGGCGTCAGGGTTCTCTACGCTGCGGGCGACCGTCTCGAGGGGGACCGATGCGAGCACTGCTCTACGGGGTCAAGCCCGACCCGCAGCCCGAGCCGCAGGAGGACAACCAGCTCCTGCGCAACCTCGCGCACACGCCGATGAGGCTCGTCGACCTCGACGATCCGCCGTTCCTCCGGCCCGACTGGGTGGTCACGAAGCCCCGGCTCACCGGCATCTGCGGCTCGGACTCCAAGCAGGTGTTCATGGACTGGGGCAACGAGGTCGGCAACCCCGACAACCCGATGAAGGGGTTCTTCTCGCTGCCGCAGGTGCTCGGGCACGAGGTCGTCGCCGACGTCGTCGCGCTCGGTCCCGAAACGGAAGGCCTCGCGGTCGGGGACCGAGTGGTGTTGAACCCGTGGCTGTCGTGCGGACCGCGCGGCGTCGACCCGATCTGCCCCGCATGCCAGATCGGCGACTTCAGCCTGTGCTGGAACTTCTCCGTCGGACCGATCTCGCCCGGTATCCACACCGGCACCGCGAAGGACGCCACCGGCGGCTACGCGGACCTCATGCCCGCGCACGACTCGATGCTCTTCAAGGTGCCGGACTCCGTGCCCGACGAGCTCGCGGTGTTCGCCGACCCGTTCGCGGTGTCGTTGCACGCGATCACGCGCCACCCACCCACACCCGGCGGCAAGGTGATGGTGTACGGCGCCGGCGCACTCGGTACCTGCGCGACCGCGATCCTGCGCGCGCTGTACCCCGACGTCGAGGTGCTCGTCGTCGCGCGCTTCGAAGCGCAGGCCGAGCTCGCGCGCAAGCTCGGCGCGACCGTGATCGGTCACGAGCCCGCCATCACAGTGATCGAAGAGGCAGCCGCGTGGTCGGGCGGCGTGCTCGTGCCGAGTGACGGGAAGCCGATGGCGTACCCCGGCGCGATCGACGTCGTGTACGACACCGTCGGCAAGCGCGAGACGTTCGAGGTCGCGGTGCGCGTGCTCAAGGCGCGCGGCACGCTCGTGAAGGCGGGCGTCCACGGTCCGACCCTCTGGGAGGACACGCCGCTGTACTTCAAGGAGATCTCGTACGTCGGGAGCAACGCGTTCGGGTTCGAAGAGGTCGACGGCGTACGCAAGCACGGCATCGACCACTACCTCGAGCTCGTACGCGACGGCCGGGTCGACCTGACCGGCATGCTCACGCACCGCTTCCACCTCGAGGACTGGCGCGATGCGTTCGTTGCGCTCGCGACCCAGGACGACAGCGGGGCGATCAAGGTCGCGTTCGACTTCCGCTGACGGCGCGAGCAGCATGGCGGCATGGCGAGCCGACCCGACGACGAGCGATTCGATGCCCGAGAGAAGCCACCCGAGCTGCTCGCGCTCGGTGAGGTGACGGCCGAGCTGTTCGAGACGCTCAAGGAGTGGTTCGACGTGCCGAGCTCGGTGGCGCTCGACCTCGCCGCGGTCGACAGCGAGAAGGTCGTGCGCGAGATGTCGGAGCCGTCGATGGTCGCCGCGCTCGCGATGCGCAAGCTCCAGGCGCTGCACCTGCTCGCGACGCCGGGCGTGCGCACCAGCACCGACGTCGTGGTCACGATCGTGCAGGACCTCACGCGCGCGCTGTTGCAGGCGCCGGTGATGCGGCTGCGCGTCGCCGCCGAGCGCACCGACTGGGACGCCGCGCTCGCGGGCCTCACCGACGCGGGTGACGTGGCCGCGCCGGACGACGCGACCGACTCCGACCCGGAGACCGAGCGGTTCGAGGTGCTGCACTCCGCGCTGCACATCGCCGCACAAGCCGTCATCGATCTCTCCGAGGGCGAGATCGTCTACCTGGAGTGAATGCCTTGCGAGCCCGGCGCAGGCCGACGGCTGCCGGAGGCTGGGGATCATCGTGATAGTGAATCCGGAGGGCGTAGCCGCATGAGTTCCGAAGTGCTCGTCGACATCAGTGACCGCATCGCGACGATCACGATCAACCGTCCCGAGGCGCGCAACGCGCTGAACCGCGCGGTCCGCAAGCAGCTGCCGGCGGCGGTGAACGCGTGCGAGCACGACGACAACGTCGACGTGATGATCCTCACCGGAACCGACCCCGCCTTCTCTGCTGGTGTCGACCTCAAGGAGTTCGGCTCGGGTGCGACCCGCGCGGCAGGCGAGGGCTTCGCCGACATGGGCGCGCGCGACGCCGACGGCCGCCTTCCCACGAAGGGCGCGCTGCCGCCGCGCTCGAAGCTCCTGATCGGCGCGATCAACGGCGTCGCGGTGACCGGTGGCTTCGAGGTCGCGCTCGCGTGCGACTTCCTCATCGCGTCGGACCGCGCGCGCTTCGCCGACACGCACGCGCGCGTCGGCGTGATGCCCGGCTGGGGTCTGACCGTGCTGCTCGCGCAGCGCATCGGCGTCGCGCGCGCTCGGGAGATGAGCGTCACCGGCAACTTCATCGACGCACAGCAGGCGTACGAGTGGGGACTCGTGAACCACGTCGTGCCGCACGAGGAGTTGCTGCCGTTCTGCCGCACGGTCGCGACCGATTCGATCTCGATCGACCAGCACGCGGTGCGGCGCATGCTCGCGACGTACCACGAGAGCTCGGAGACCACCGTCGCGGAGGCGTGGAGGATCGAGGATCTCGTGTCGCGCGAGTGGGAGGGCGCGGGCTTCGACCCGGCCGCGATCGAGGCCAAGCGCGCCGGCATCCTCGAACGCGGTCGCAGCCAGATTTCCTAGGCTCGGCTCATGCTGCGATTCGAGGAACGGGTAGCGCTGGTGACCGGCGCCGGGGGCGGGATCGGGCGTGCCACCGCGCAGCGATTCGCGGCCGAGGGCGCCGCGGTCGTGTGCGCCGACGTCGACCTGAGCGCGGCGGTCCAGACCGTCGACTCGATCGCAACCGCCGGCGGCAACGCGTCTGCCGTGCCGTGCGACGTGGCCGATCCCGCGTCGGTGACGGCCGCGGTCGCGCACGCCGTCGACACGTTCGGCGGGTTGCACATACTCGCGAACATCGCGGGTGTCGGTGCCATGGCATCGACGCGCACCTTGCCGCTCGACGACTGGAACCGCACGATCGCGGTGAATCTCACGGGCACGTTCCTGATGTGCCAAGCCGCGTTGGAGCCACTGCTCGCGCAGGGCGACGGCGTGATCGTGAACATGGCGTCGGTCGCCGGCCTGCGCGCCACGCCGTACAACGCGGCGTACTGCGCGTCGAAGGGTGGCGTCGTGATGCTGACGAAATCGCTCGCGGTCGAGTTCGGCCGCCAAGGACTGCGCGTGAACTGCGTGTGCCCGAGCAGTGTCGACACGGCGTTTCTCGGCGCGATGAAGATCCCGGACGACGCCGACTTCTCCCTCTTCGGTCGCGCCGGGTCGATCATCAAGCGCAAGTCGGAGCCCGAGGAGATCGCGGGGGTGATCGCGTTCCTCGCGTCGGCCGACGCCGCGATGATCACCGGCGCGGCCTACGTCGTCGACGGTGGTGCGACCGCCTGAACGGTCAGAGGCCCGACAGCACGTTCTTGCGCTGTAGGAACTCCTCGATCCCGGCGCGCCCACCTTCGCTCCCGAAGCCGCTCTGCTTGTGGCCTCCGAAGGGCGCGGTGGGGGAGAGGAACGGGTACGCGTTGAGGGTCACCGCGCCCACCTCGAGCCGGCGGGCCATCCGGTGCGCGCGCGACGCGTCGCGCGTGTACACGTAGGCCGCGAGCCCGTAGTCGCTGCGGTTGGCGCGCTCGACGACGTCGTCTTCGTCGCGGAACCGCATGATCGAGAGCACGGGGCCGAACACCTCGTTGACGGCGAGGTCGCTCGTATCGTCGACGTCGCCGAACACGGTGGGGGCGATGTAGTAGCCGTCGGCGAGCGGGCCTCGGAGGCGGTGACCGCCGGTGAGCAGCGTGCCCGCGCCGTCGGACTTCGCGCGTTCGATCACGCCGAGCACCCGCGCGCACGCGGTCTCGGTGACGACCGGGCCCATGAGCGTCGACGGGTCGAGCGGATCGCCGATCGTGACACCTTCGACCGTCGCGACCACCCGCGCGACGACTTCGGCGTACACGTCGTCGTGCACGAAGAGACGCGTCGGCAGTGCACAGCCCTGCCCGCTCAACGCGACCGCGCCGAGGACGCTCGCGACCGCGCACGCGAGGTCGAGATCCGCGTCGGGAAAGACGATGTTCGCCGACTTGCCGCCGAGCTCGAACGTGAGCGGTGTCAGCGCGTCGGCCGCCGCCGCCATCACGCGCTTCGCCGTGGCGACTCCTCCGGTGAACGAGATCTTGTCGACGCCGCGGTGGCGCACGAGCGCGTCGCCGGTCACGGCGCCGCCCGGGATCACGTTGAGCACGCCGGCGGGGAGCCCGGCTTCGAGCGCGAGCTCCGCGTACCGCAGCGCGCCGAAGGGCGCGATCTCGGGTGGCTTGCACACGACGACGTTGCCGGCCGCGAGCGCGGGCGCGACCTTGTGGCCCATGCCCATCATCGGGCCGTTCCACGGGACGATCGTCGCGACCACGCCGTAGGGCTCGGGGAGCACGTAGTCGAAGTGATTCGGCGCGTAGATCGGCGCGACGTGCCCTTCGATCTTGTCGATCCAGCCCGCGTAGTAGCGCGTCCACGACGCCGCGTAGGCGCCGGAATCGAGCACGCTGACCGGAGTGCCGTTGTCGAGCGCGTTGATCGCGGCCGCGGCCTCGCGATCGCGTTCGAGGAGATCCGCGAGGCGGAGCAACACGGCGATCCGATCGGGGATCGGCATCGCGCGCCACGTCGGGAGCGCGGCGCGCGCGGCGTCGACCGCCGCGTTCACCTCGTCGGCCCCGGCGAGCGGCACCTCGGCCTGGAGCGAGCCGGTCGCCGGGTTGTGGTGCGCGTACGTGCCCCCGCTCGCGCTCGGAATGCGCTCCGCGCCGACGAGCAGGCCGCGCGCCGCGATGGATCGCACCCACTCGGTTGCGGTCTCGAGTGACACCGTCATCGTCGGCTCCTCGCAGGCGGGCGGGCGCCCGTTGCTACCGTGACGGCCGCATGATCGAGCCCGAGCCGTCGACTCGCGACAAGTTGATCGACTCCGCCGCACGGCTGTTCGCCGAGCGCGGCCTCGACTCCGTGTCGCTCGCCGAGATCGTGCGCGAGTCGGGTCAACGCAACACGTCGGCGGTGCAGTACCACTTCGGCGGCCGTGACGATCTGCTGCTCGCGATCCTGGAACGGTACGTGCCGATCTTGCGCGCGCGCCGCCTCGAGCTGCTCGCGGTCGCCGACACGTCGGGCTCGGATGTGCGCGCCGCGGCCGAGGCCGTCGTGCGCCCGGTCACCGAGCTCGCGCAACGTGGGTGGCGCGAGCGGGCGTACCTGCAGATCGGATCCGAGCTCACGGCGACACTCGACCGCGCGCCGCGCGCCGTGCGCGCGGTCCTGCGCAAGACCGCAGGTTTCGAAGCGATGGCGTTGCTCGCGGAGCGGTGTCCGCCGCTGCCGCCCGAGATCTGGGCCGAGCGCAGCCGGCTCATGTATCCGTTCATCGGTCGCGCCGCCGCCGATCGGGCGCGGCGGCTCGACCAGCTCAGCCCGCGCGCGATCGCGAAGGACGTGCTGCCCGACGACCGCTTCGTCGACAACCTCGTCGACATGCTGCTCGGCGCGATGACCGCGCCGGCTACGCCCCATCGGTCGGTTCGTGACCGAACGGCGCGTGAGAGCGCGGATCGTGAGAAAGCGGTTCGTGAGAGAGCTTCGTGAGCCGCTCCGGACCGTCGTCGGTCACGTGCACGGTGTCGGCCGCAAAGATGCCGCCGACGCCGGGTTCCCACACGTAACCCTGCACGACGAGCACGTTGCCGGCGGCCAGCGGCTCGTCGAGGTGCACGGGCCGGTCGTCCACGATCGGAGCCTCGACACCGAGCCCGATTCCGTAGGCCACGGGAACCGGCGGTCGCGGCTCGCCCGACTTCGTCCACGCGCCGACCAGCGCACTCGGGAGCGTGCCCGGTGTGCACTCGGCCACCACCGCGTCGTGTGCGTCGTGGAAGCGACGGGCCAATGATTGCTGGGCGCGCGTCACGTTGCCCGAGGGTCCGAGCGCCGGGTGGGTGCGCGCGGCGACGCCTTCGTACCCCGCGTACTGAACGCTTCCGGTCATCGCCACGAGCTCGCCGGCACCGACCGGGCGCGCGGTGGGGATGCGCCGGAACGGCGGTGCGTCGGCTGCGCCCGCGCGCGGGGTCGCGCAGAACGAACCCTCGTACGTGGGGTGGTTGATGCCGTAGGCGCAGACCGCTTCCTGGAACCGACCCTTCAACTCGAGCTCGGTGGTGCCCGGTTGCAGCGAGTCGGCGACGGTCGTCAACGCGCCCTCGGCCATCGCGATCGCGGTGCGCAGGCACTCGATCTCGGCGGGAAGCTTCACTGCGCGCACGCGCCGCATCGCGGCTTCGCCGTCGACGAGCTCGGCATCGGGCGCGAGCATGCCGAGCAGCCTCGCGAGCCCCGGTTGCATGCCGTCGACCGCGATCCGCCTCGCGTCGGCGAGCCCACCGATGTTGCGGATCGCGTTGACGGTGTTCGACGCGTTCCACGTGAGCGCGTTCAGATTCTCGTGCGGGATGTCGGCCGGAAGTCCGTCGTCCCACGTGGCCGCGAGCAGGTGGATGCCGAGCGTCGAGCGCACGAACGTGACCATCGGTGCCCACGGCGTGATCACCGCGCGCCACAGCGGTCGGTGACCAACGACGTAGCGCGCGTTGCCCTGCCGCGTGCACATGAGCACGTCGATCCCGCGTTCGTCCATCATCTCGACGACCCGAGCGCGGCGCGCCCGTCGGAGCGCGTCGAAGTCGATGCGCGGGCCTTCTTCGAGGGCGAGGAGTCCGCGCATCACTCGGCCCCTTCGTTCGGATAGTTGCTGACTCTCTCGTGGCCGTCGTCGGTGATGAAGACGAGCTCCTCGCAGCGCCAGCCCGCGTGCCCGTCGAGCCAGGTCACCGGTTCGACGACGATGGCCATGCCCGGTTCGAGCACGAACTTCTCGTCGGACTCGGGGCCGCGGTCGGCGCCGACCTGCTGCGGTTCGCCACCTTCGAGGCCGAGGCCGTGCGCGAGGAAGAAGTGGTCGAGCCACGGTTTCGTGCCGCCGTTGGCCTCGATCGCGAGGCGCGTGAGCACGTCGCCGGTCACTCCGGGCTTCAACTGCTCGATCACGGCGTCGGTGATCTCCTGCCAGCGCGTGCGCAGGTCGCGCCGCGTCGGTGACACGCGACCCGCGACCCATGTGCGCCCGACGTCCGACGCGTAGCCCTCGTAACCCATCACCGTGTCGGTCCAGACCACGTCGCCTTCGCTCACGATGTGGTCGACGGTGATGAGGTTGAACGGCACGTCGTCGTTGGTGCTCCACGGTCCGTCGGCGATGCGCTCGGGCATCGCCTGGAAGACGGGATCGAGGAAGTTGCAGGTCGCGCCGAGCTCGAACAGGCGGCGAAGGAACACGCCCGTCAGGTCGGTGAGACGAATTCCGGGCCGCAGGATCTGCTCGGCCGCGTACGTCGCCGACTCGTTGATCTCCCACGAGCGCCGCATGCACTCCTGCTCGTCGGGCGTCTTGATGACGCGCGCGTCGGTGAGGAGTGCACCGGCGTCGACGAGCTCGACCGGCGCGAGGAGCTTCGGGAGCGCGAACCACATCGGCGCGGTGTAGTCGTCGATCCCGATGCGCGTCGCCGCGCCGCCCGTGAGCTCCTTCACCGTTGCGGCCATCGCGGCAACGCCCGCGTCGGTCTCGGGATACAGCGGTGGATGCGCGTGGTCGGCCGCGAGCTCGGGTGGGATGCCGTCGCGATGGCTGCTGAACACATGCGGTTGTTCTTCGCCGGCGACGACCAGCACGATGATGCGATCGTGGTAGCGGCGACTGTTGTCGGCGAGCACGTTCCCTGCACCGCTCGCGTAGATCACGTTGCCGGTTCCGAGGAGCAGGAGCGCGTCGAGCGACTGCTCGCGCATCGCGCGCTGCAACTTGGCGAACCGTTCGCGACGCATGCGCGCGAGGTCGAGCTCGCGGAGTGTCTCGTCGAGGCTTGTCGGCAAGGGCATAATGCGCGTACATTACCGACCGTTCGCACGGCGGGAAAGCCCGTCGTCTCCGTATCGGAGTCGATCGTGAGCAGCTCGGAAAACTCCCGCTCCATCCGCGAGCGTCTCGATCATCCCGTCATCGACATCGACGGCCACTGCATCGAGTTCTTCCCGGGGCTCGCGCCCTATCTGCGCGACGAGGGCGTCGACCTCGAGAGCCCGAGTCTGCGCCGGTTGCTGCCGCCGTACTTCGGCCCCGACACCGACTGGCACGCGTTGAGCGCGAGCGAGCGTGCCGACGCGCGCGCGGCACGACCGCCGTGGTGGGGTTCACCCGCGCGCAACACCCGCGATCTCGCCACCGCGATGTTTCCGGGCCTGCTCTACGAACGACTCGACGAGCTCGGCATCGACGTGAGCGTGGTGTACCCGAGTGTGGGCTTGGCGTTCCTGCATCTCTGGGAGGAAGCCGAGCGGCGCGGCGCGTGCCGCGCGTTGAATCGCGCGAACGCGGCGACGTTCGCCGACTATGCCGATCGGCTCGTTCCGGTCGCAGCCATCCCGATGCACACACCCGACGAGGCGATCGCCGAGCTCGAGCACGCGGTCGGCACGCTGGGCTTCAAGGCGGTGTTGCTCGCCGGGTACGTGCAGCGCCCCGTGCGCACGGTCGTCGACGCGCACCCCGACCTCGCGCCGTGGCTCACGTGGCTCGACATGTACGGCATCGACAGCGCGTACGACTACGACCCCGTCTGGCAGAAGTGCGTCGATCTCGGTGTCGCGGTCGCCTTCCATTCCGGCTCGATCGGGTGGGGGAGCCGGCGCTCGATCTCGAGCTACATGTACAACCACATCGGTCACCTCGCCGAGGGTCAGCACGCGCTGTGCAAGTCGTTGTTCCTCGGCGGTGTGACTCGACGCTTCCCCGAGCTCAACTTCGCGTTCCTCGAAGGCGGCGTCGCGTGGGCCGCGACCTTGCTCTCGGATCTGATCGGGCACTGGGAGAAGCGGAACCGGGTCGCCCTCGCGCACCTCGATCCCGCGGCGATCGACAAGACGCTCTTCTTCGAGCTCATGGACCAGTACGGCGGCGCGCTCGTCGCGGGCTCGGAGCCGATGCGTGTGTCGCGCCCGCGAGAGGATCCGGCATTGCTCGACGAGTTCGCGGCGTGTGAGATCGAGACCGCGCACGACATCGTCGACGGCTTCGTGCCTCGCTTCTTCTTCGGCTGTGAGGCCGACGACCCGCTCACGAGCAGCGCCTTCAACACGAAGGTGAACCCGTTCGGCTCGCGGCTCGGGGCGATGTTCGGATCCGACGTCGCGCACTGGGACGTGCCCGACATGAGCGAAGTGCTCGAGGAGGCGTGGGAGATGGTCGACCACGGTTGGATCGACGAGACCGACTTCCGCGACTTCGTCTTCACCAACCCGGTTCGGTTCTTCACGCGCGCCAACCCCGCCTTCTTCGACGGCACCGTCGTCGAGCACGACGTCGCACGCGGCCTGAGTGCGGACGGTCGGGCGTGACGCTCGACCTCGTCGTCCGCGGTGGGATCGTGGTCGACGGCACGGGTCGCGAGGCGCGCCGGGCCGACGTCGGCGTGCGCGACGGAATGATCGTGGAGATCGGCGCGGTCGCCGCCGACGCGCCGCGCGCGATCGACGCCGACGGCCTCGTCGTCGCGCCCGGTTTCATCGACATCCACACGCACTACGACGCGCAGGTGCTCTGGGATCCCGGTGTGTCGCCGTCGCCGCTGCACGGAGTCACCACGGTGATCGGCGGCAACTGCGGGTTCTCGATCGCGCCCCTCGGCGCCGCGCACGTCGACTACATCCAGCAGATGATGGCGCGGGTCGAAGGCATGTCGCTCGCGTCGTTGCGGGGCGGTCCGGCATGGGACTGGGTCAGCTTCGGCGACTACCTCGATCGGGTCGAGGGCAAGCTCGCGGTCAACGCGGGATTCCTCGCCGGCCACTCCACGATCCGGCGCGTCGTGATGGGCGACGACGCGACGGCGCGGCGCGCGACCGCAGCCGAGATCGCGACGATGGTGCAGTTGCTCGACGAATCGCTGGCCGCGGGCGCGCTCGGATTCTCGTCGTCGTTGGGTGACGCGCACACCGACGGTGCCGGGAAGCCGGTGCCGTCGCGTGCCGCCGCGCGCGACGAGTTCCTCGCGCTCGCCGGCGCGCTCCGATCGCATCCGGGAACGATGCTCGAGTTCATCCCCGCGGTCGGTGAGATCAGTGCCGAGCGCATGGACCTCATGGCCGACATGTCGCTGGCCGCGAACCGTCCGCTCAACTGGAACCTGCTCGGCAGCCTGTCGCCGGTCGAGATCTACGAACAGCAGCTCGAGGCCTCCGACATCGCCGCGGCGCGCGGTGCGGAGGTGCTCGCGCTCACCCTGCCCGATCTCATGCGGCTCCGCGCGAGCACCCTGCTGGAATCGCTGCCGGGTTGGAAGCCGATCGTGCGCATGCCCGACGACGAACGGCGCGCCGCGTTGCGCGATCCGGCGACGCGCACGCGGTTGCGATCCGCGGTCGCGGACGCGGCCGCGAACGGGCTGGCCGCGATGGCGCACTTCGATCTCGTCGAGATCGCGGAGGGACCGTTCGCGGGTCGGAGCGTCGACTCGGTCGCGCAGGAGCTCGACGTCGAGCCGGCCGACGTTCTCGTCGACGTGGTGCTGCCGGACCGGCTCGCGCTCACGCTCATCCTGCCGTCGTTGGTGCCGAGCCTCGGCGCGTCGCAAGCCGGTTGGGAGGCGCGGGCCGAGCTGTGGCGCGATCCGCGCGTGCTGCTCGGTGGATCCGACGCCGGCGCGCACATCGACCTGATGTGCCACGGCAACTACCCGTCGGTGGTGCTCGGGCACGCGGTGCGCGAGCGCAAGGTGCTCGAGGTCGAGGAGGCGGTGCACCTCATGACCGATCGCCCCGCGCGCGTGCTCGGCCTGCGCGGGCGAGGACGGATCGAGGTGGGCTGGCACGCCGATCTCGCGATCTTCGATCCCGCGGAGATCGCGTCGCAGCCGGTCGAGGTGCGGCGTGATCTGCCGGCCGGCGGCGAGCGCCTGCACGCCGGCGCGCGCGGAATGGAGCACGTGATCGTCGGTGGCCGTACGGTCGTCGAGGCCGGCGCGGCGACGGGCGAGTTGGCGGGCACGCTCCTCCGATCCGGTCGCGACACCGAGACCGTGACGGTTGCGGGAGGGAGTGCGCGGTCAGCCCGAGAACCGCGGAGAAGCCCCGTGCCGAAGCGAGAGAGCACGCGACAGGACGACCCGGGTGGAGGCGCGTGAGCGCGCCGGTCGCATTCGTCACCGGCGCGAGTCGCGGCATCGGCAAGGCGTGTGCGATCCAGCTCGCGCGCGCCGGCTTCGACGTCGCGTGCACCGCGCGCACGCAAGTCGAGGGCGAGGAACGCGAGCACTCGTCGACGGTGCGCAAGCGCGACGTACGCCCGCTGCCCGGAAGTCTCGCGACCACCGCGGAGGCGATCGCGGCGGAGGGTCGCCGCGTGCTCACCCTGCCCGCCGATCTCCTCGACATCTCGCAGCTCGAAGTCGCAATCGCGACGGTGCTCGACACGTGGGGCCGCATCGATGTGCTCCTCAACAATGGCCGGTACGTCGGGCCGGGACACATGGACCGGCTCGTCGACACACCGCTCGATCTGCTCGGCAGGCACCTCGACGCGAACGTGCTGGCGCCACTCGCGCTCATCAAGCTCGTGCTGCCGCAGATGCTCGAACGCGGCAACGGTCTGGTGATCGACATGACGTCCGACGTCGCGTGGAGCGATCCCCCGGGCGCGGCGGGGAACGGCGGCTGGGGTCTCGGCTACGCGATCTCGAAGGGTGCGCTGCACCGCGTCGCGGGCGTGCTCGCGCACGAGGTCGCGGGCACCGGGGTCGCGGTGGTGAACGTGTCGCCCGGCTTCGTCGCGACGGAGCGCATCGCGATCGACATGGCCGAGTTCGGCTTCGACGCGTCGAAGGGCGCGTCACCGGAGCTCGTCGGCCGGGTGGTCGCGTGGCTCGCGACGAGCGGGGTCGCGTCCGAGTGGAACGGCCGCACGCTCGAAGCGCAACCGATGGCCCGCGAGCTCGGCTTCGCCTGAATCGCTCGTCACTTCGACGCGCGAGAGCGGCGAGCAGGGCGAGCCAGCGACCGGTTTTGCTCCCATCCCGCGTCATGGAGCGGCGGGCGCCCGCGGGCCGGCTGTCCCGGCCCGCAGCGAGTGCGACCCGGATAACTGTCACACCCCGTTCGTATCGTCGTCCGCATGAAGTGGTGGACGCCCGATTCCGACGCCGTACAGGACATGGCCTGGTACGAACCGCTCGTCGCCGTGTCGCGACGGGCCCGTGCCGCGCAGCTCGTCTGGCCCGTCTTCATCGACGACTTCGAGTTCTTCGGCCGGGTCGACCGGGCGCCCCGCCCGAGCATCTCGATCTTCGGCCACCTGCAGACCGGGCAGCCGTTGCTGTGCGACGACTCGGGCCATACGTACACCTTCGTGGAGCACAAGGCGGGCCGCACGAACGGGCGATTCAAGGAAGTGTCGTTGCGCGGTGCGCTGTGGCAGTGCGGCCTGCCCGAGGTCGCGGAGGCGACGCTCACACCGCGACCGTTGCGTCCCGAGCTCGAGGAGCGCGATCGACCCGCGCTGCGAGTGGTGTGACGCAGGAAACCGCGTCACTGTCCGAGGCCGGTCGTAGGCTCGCCGCGACCGTCGATCGGCGAGGATGAAGGTGGATTCGGCGTGGGTGGAAGAGAGCCGCAACCGGCGGTCGGGCGCGTGCTCGGCACCGAGGACGCAACACCGCTGACCTTCTGGGTCGCGCTCGCGCCCGAGCAGTACCTGCAGCTCGACGACGTCGTCGTCACCGAACGCGCGGTGCCGGGGCGCGGCCAGGTGATGTTGTCGGGTGTCGTGTCGCAGGTACGCGCGCGGCACGAGGGCGCGCGCTTCGACTCCGACGTCTTCCTCATCGAGGACGGTGTCCTGCCGGCCGCGGTCGTCGAGTCGGCCGAGGTGATGACGACACGCGTCGAGCCCGAGACGTTTGTGCCGCCGCGGCCGGGCGCCGAGGTCCGGCGCGCGAGCGACGCCGAGCGCGACCACGCCCTCTACTTCGACCAGATGGCGAAGAAGCTGCCGATCGGGCTCGGCCGCGACGGTGAGCCCCTCTATCTGAACCTCGAGTTCATCGACGGCACGCGCGGCGCGCACGTCAACATCTCGGGCATCTCCGGTGTCGCGACGAAGACGACGTACGCGACCTTCCTGCTCTACAGCTTGTTCAACTCGACCGTCCTCGGCGCGGACGCGGTGAACACGAAGGCGCTGATCTTCAACGTGAAGGGCGAGGACTTGCTGTTCCTCGACCATCCGAACACACACCTCGACCCCGTCGCGGCCGAGCGTTACCGCGCGCTCGGGCTGCCCGCCGCGCCCTTCGACTCCGTCGCCGTGTACGCGCCGCCCCGACGCGGCGATCCCAACGCCGGCCCCGACGTCGCGACCCGCACCACCGGTGTCGCGTCCTTCTACTGGACGGTCGAGGAGTTCGTCGCCGACGAGCTTCTCCCGTTCGTGTTCGCGGACGCGGAGGACGACCGCAACCAGTACACGATGGTGATCCACAACGTCGCGCGCCGCTTGCAGCTCGACGGCAACCCGATCGGCGACGACGGCGCGTGGGAGGTCGACGGGCGCAAGCTCACCACGTATCACGATGTGGTCGAGCTGATCCTCGAGAAGCTCAACGACGAGACGAGCCGCTACGACTGGGCCGGCCCCGCGACCGGCATGGGCACGATCAACGCGTTCATCCGCCGGTTGCTGTCGTCGCAACGCGCGGTCGCGCCGCTCGTGCGCGCCGACATCCCGCTGCGCGCGCAGCGGCAGATCCGGCTGTCGGACGCGAAGGTCACGGTCGTCGACATCCACAACCTGCACGAGCGCGCGCAGCGGTTCGTCGTCGGGGTCACGATCCGCACCGCGTTCCGCGAGAAGGAGGAGCGCGGCGCCCGCCGGCCGCTGCTGTTCCTCGTGCTCGACGAGCTGAACAAGTACGCGCCGCGCGAGGGCACGTCGCCGATCAAGGAGATCCTGCTCGACGTGGCCGAGCGGGGTCGCAGCCTCGGCATCGTGCTGCTCGGCGCGGAGCAGACCGCGAGCGAGGTCGAGCGGCGCGTGATCGCGAACTCCGCGATCCGGGTCGTCGGGCGCCTCGACTCGGCGGAGGCGGCGCGGCCGGAGTACGGGTTCCTGCCCGCCGCGCACCGGCAGCGGGCGACGATCGCGAAGCCGGGCACGATGTTCGTGAGCCAGCCCGAGATCCCCGTGCCCCTCGTCGTGGAGTTCCCGTTCCCCGCGTGGGCGACGCGGCCGGACGAGCGCGATCCGACCGGCGCGGGCCCAGCGGGCCCAGCGGGCCGCGCGGGTGCGGCGGGCTCGGGCGGCGCGCCGGGCGGCGATCCGTTCGCGGGCTTCCCGGAGCCGGGTGGTTCGGGATGAAGATTCTCCACACCGCCGACTGGCACGTCGGCAAGCTGCTCAAGGGCGCGTCGCGCCTCGACGAGCACCGTCGCGTCCTCGCCGAGATCGCGGAGGTCGCGCGGCGCGAGGCGGTCGACCTGATCGTGGTCGCGGGCGATGTGTACGAGTCGGCCGCGCCGCCGCCCGAGGCGCAGGGCGTCGCGTTGCACGCGTTGCTCGCGCTGCGCGACACGGGCGCCAAGGTCGTCGTGATCGCCGGCAATCACGACAACGCGCACCAGTTCGACGCGCTGCGCCCACTGATGGCCGAGCTCGAGATCACGATGCTGGGCTTGCCGACCCGTCCCGACGCGGGCGGTGTGATCGAGGTCGCGGCGCGCGCGGGCCAGGAGCGGGCCTGCGTCTCGCTGCTGCCGTTCTGCTCCCAGCGCTACGTCGTGCGCGCGACCGAGCTGATGGCGGGCGACGCCGCGAGCAACGCGGGCGACTACGCGCAGCGGATGCAGGCGCTCCTCCACGCGCTGAGCGCCGACTTCTCGACCGCGAGCGTCAATCTCGTCGTCGCGCACTGCATGGCACGGGGCGGAAGGCTCGGTGGCGGCGAGCGGGACGCGCAGACGATCGAGCCGTACTGGGTCTCGGGCACCGCGTTCCCGGCCGCGCACTACGTCGCCCTCGGGCACCTCCATCTCACGCAGGAGATCCCGGGCGGCGCGCCCATCTGGTACTCGGGGTCGCCGATCCAGGTCGATTTCGGCGAGGTCGACGACGACAAGCACGTGCTCGTGATCGAAGCAACCCCGTCGACCCCGGCGAAGGTGCGGAAGGTGAAGCTCGACACCGGCGCGCGCCTCATGATCGTCGAGGGCACGCTCGACGAGCTGGCCGCGCGCGTCGCGAACATCGCCGCCGACGCGTTCCTGCGCGTGGTCGTGCGCGAGCCCGCGCGGGCCGGCCTCGCCGACGAGGTGCGCGCGCGGCTGGGGGAGCGCGTGGTCGAGGTCCGGCTCGACCCGCCGAAGACCGACGCCTCGGAGCACGCGGCCGGCGACGAACGGGACCGGCGTCGTGATCGCACACCGCACGATCTGTTCCGAAGCTTCCTCGCGGAGTCCGGCTACGACGACGACCGCCTCGTCGCGCTGTTCGACCGCCTGCTCGACACGGCGACGACCTGATGCGTCCGGTCACGCTCGAGCTCTCCGGATTCGGCGCGTTCCGCGAGGCGACGACCGTCGACTTCGACGGGGCCGACTTCTTCGCGCTCGTCGGCCCGACGGGCTCGGGCAAGTCGACGATCATCGACGCGATCTGCTTCGCGCTCTACGGCACGATCCCGCGCTACGACGACCGCCGTCTCATCGCACCGATCGTGTCGACCGGCGCGCTCGAGGCCAAGGTGTCGCTCACGTTCGCGGTCGGTGGCGAGCAGTACGTCGCGGCGCGGGTGGTGCGGCTCGCGAAGTCGGGCGCACCGAAGTCGGACGGGCGGCTCGAGCGCGTGCGCGACGGCGAGGTGCTCGCCGGGCGCGTGAGCGAGATGGAGGACGCGGTCCTGCGCGTGCTCGGCCTGCCCTTCGCGCACTTCACGAAGTGCGTGGTGTTGCCGCAGGGCGACTTCGCCCGCTTCCTGCACGACAAGCCGGCCGACCGTCAGCAGCTCCTCGTCGAGCTGCTGAACCTCGGCGTCTACACCGAGATGGGTCAGGAGGCGCGCGCGCTCGCGGCGCGGCGGGAGGCGGAGATCGGCCTCGACGGCCCTCGCCTCGACGCGCTCGTCGAACAGGGTTCGGACGCGCGCAAGGGCACGATCACGGCGCAATTGGGCGCGTGCACGAAGCTGGGCCGCGACCTCCAGGACGCGCGCGCCGAGGTGGAGCGGCTCACGAAGATCGTCGACGACGCCGAACGCGATGCGGAGCGCGCGCAGCGGCTGCTCGGGTTGCTGCGCGCGGTCGAGGTGCCATCCGACGTCGCGCGGCTCGCGGAGCAGCAGCGCACGGCCGCGGAGGCCGTCACGGCGGCGACCCAGACCGCGGCGGAAGCGCAGAAGGTCGTGCAGCGCGACTCGGAGGCGTTCGCGAAGCTGCCCGATCTCGCGGTCCTGCTGGCCGCGCGGGGCGCGCACCACGACCTCGCCGCGCTCGCCCGAGAAGTCGAGCAACAGCAGGCCGCGCAGACGAAAGCCGATGCGCGCGTCGGCGAGCTCGGCACGGCGCTCGCGGCCGCGGAGGAAGCGCGCGACGCGGCGCTCGCGACGCAGGAGGACCTCCGCACCGAGCACCGCGCGCACATGGTCGCGGCGACGCTGCACGCGGGCGATCCGTGTCCGGTGTGCGGGCAGACGGTGTCGACGGTTCCGAAGCGACGCGCGCCGGCGGCGATCACGAAGGCCGACGCCGCGGTGAAGCGCGCGCAGGAGCAGCACGCGAAGGCCGCGCCGGCGCTGGAGCAGGCCCGGGTCGTGGCCGAGGCGAGCCGTCGAGCGCGCGATTCGCTGGCGGCCCGCGAGCGCGAGCTCACGATCCGCGTGGCGGAACACCCGGACGCGTCGAAGCTCGCGGAGCTGATCGAGCGGATCGAGACCGCCCGCACCACGCTCGACGCGGCGCGTGCGGCCGACGACGCGGCGCGCCGCGAGGTCGACGGCGCGCGCGGTCGCGTCGATGCGCTCGCGGGACGCGGCAAGGAGGCGGCCGCGCAGCTGCGCGCGCGGCGCGAGCCGATCCTCCAGGTCGGTGCCGCGCCACCCGAGCCCCACGACGACCTGCTCGCCGATTGGGAGGCGCTCGCGGCCTGGGCTGAAGCCGAGTCCGAGGCGACCGAGGCGCGTGCCCACGACGCGCAGGCGGCGACCGATGCCGCGCAGGCGGAGCGGCGCGCGCGGCTCACGGCGCTGGTCGAGGCGTGCGGGGGGCTCGGCGTCGCGGTCGGCGCGCCGGTCACGCTCGACGCGCTCGCCGACGTCGTGGTGCGGGCGCAACGCGACGCCGAGCACGAGCTCGCGGCCGTCAAGGCGGCCGCGACCGAGGCGAAGAAGCTCCGCAAGGTGCTCGCGAGCGCGCAGGAAGAGGCCGCGGTCGCGAAGCAGCTCGGCCAGCTCCTGCGCGCGAGCGAGTTCGAGCGGTGGCTCGTGTCGGAGGCGTTCGGTCTGCTCGTCGAGGACGCGTCGAGCACGTTGCGGGAGCTGACCAACGGGCAGTACTCGCTCGCATTCGACGAGACGAGCCGGGATTTCCTCGTCGTCGACCACCGCAACGCCGACGAGCGCCGATCGGTGCGCACGCTGTCGGGCGGCGAGACGTTCCAGGCATCGCTCGCGCTCGCACTCGCGCTGTCCGATCAGCTCCGCCAACTCGCGACCGACGGCGCGGCGCAGCTGGAGTCGATCTTCCTCGACGAGGGCTTCGGCAGCCTCGACCCCGAGACGCTGGAGACGGTCGCGTCGACGATCGAGACGCTCGCCGTCGGCGACCGCATGGTCGGCCTCGTCACCCACGTCGCCGAGTTGTCGGAGCGCGTGCCGACGCGCTTCGTCGTGCGCAAGGACGCGCGTACGGCGACGGTCGAGAAGGTGCTGACGTGACGCTCGCGAACGCGATGCGCTTCCGCGTCGACCCGTGGGACCCGACGTACGGGAGCGCGCTCGAAGCCGAGCTCGAACCGAGCCGCGGCGACGACGTCGTGCTCGATCTCGAAGTTCCGGCCGCCGAGTGGCGACCGATCGCTCCGAGCCGGGCGAGCGTTCCGCCGTCGGTCGTGCTGTTCGTCGACGGGGTTCGTCGCGTCGAAGCGCGCGTGTGGATCGACGAGCCCGACGGTCAGGTGGTGCCCGGCATCTGCGCGTCGTACGCCGCGGGTGTCGTCGCGTGCGATGGCGCGGCGCGGGTGGTCGACACCGAGGTGCAGCGGGGTTTGTTCACCAGCGCGCCCGCCGGCGTCGACATCGAGACGCGCCACGGTACGTTCGCCATGAAGCGCGTGCTCGAGCGCGATCCGAAAGGGCTCACGCTCGCGCTCCAGAGTCGCATGAGCCAGATCGAGATCCAGGTCGCACAGCGCGTGCGCGACGCAAGCGATCTCACCGACGACCTGCTCGTCGTCGACGGGCCGCTGCGGGGTCGGCCGTCGCTGGCGCGCACGGTCGGGATGATCAAGACGCACAACGTCGAGTACCTGCCCGCGGAGCCGAACCGGGTGGTCGGGCGGCTGGGCCCGGGGGAGCGCACACCGGTGTTCTTGATCGCCGGGAACTGGAGCCGTCACTCCTGGTACCTCTGCCTCCCCGGGGCGGAGGACGCGCCGTGGGCGGGCGTCGTGCGCTGCGAGGCGACCGCCGATCTCTCGGTGCCCGCGGTCGTCGCGCTCGCGGAGTGCAGCGCGGCGGTGCTCCCGCGCTACGCGTCGGAGCGGTACAAAGAGCCGCGCGCGCCGCAGAACCTCTATCCGATCGGCGGCCTCGAGCGAGAGCTGCGCCGGCGGCTCGGCGACGCCGAGCTCCTCTACCGCGCGTTGCGCGAGACCGCGCACCGCACCTAGGGCAACAGGACGCTGCGGATCGAGACGACGGGGTAGTCGCGCGCGTTCGTCACGAGCGCGGCACCGAGGTCGATCGTGATCGGTGCACCGAGTCCGGGCCCGGTCATGGTCGCGGACGCGGTCCAGATCGTCGCGACGCCGAGTCGGTAGGTGCCGCGGTGCTCGTACGTGTGCGTGAGCGCGGGCGCGTCGGGTGTGCCCGCGCTCGCCACGCGCGCCCAGCGGCCCTCGCCGGTGTAGACCGCGTACCCGGCGACGCGCGCGGTCCCCGCGACGCGGTAACCGTCGAGCCCGACCGCGACGCCGGCGGGCGCGGCCGCGCCGGTCCAGATCCAGGTCGGCAACCCGGTGACGCCGCGCGCCGCGGGGCTCGTGCCGAGTGGCGGTGCGCCGAGTCCGATCGCGCGCCAGACCGCGCCGATGGTCGGCGGCTGCGGCACATCGGGCGGGGCGGGCGGGCCGTCGACCGCGGGTGCGGTGAGCGGCTGACAGATCGAGCCGATCGTGCCGAGGTCGCGTCCGTCGGCCGTCGAGAACAGGTGGATGTCGAAGAGCCAGCCGTTGCCGAGCCCGTATTCGGGGCCGGTCGGACCGGCGGGCGTGAAGCACAGGTTCGAGAGGTCGGGGTGCTCCGACGTGGCCGGGATCGCGCGCGTGTACATCGGTCGCGGCGCGCCCGGATCGTCGGCGCGGTACGTCGCGCCGAGTCCGCCGTGCGCGCCCGGCGTCGCGACGAGCAGCCCGACACCCAGCACCGGCGGGGTCCCGCCGAAGTCACCGCCGCCGTGTCCCGCGTCGGCGCGAACGGGCGCGTTGCCGATGCGCGCGCCCGCGGCGGCGGGCGCACTCACGATCGCGAGCGAGAACGCGACCACGACCAGCCATCGAGCGCGTCTCATGTCGCCACCTGCGTGATGTCGGCGAGTCGCCAGCGCGCGCCCTCGCCACGCGTGAGCACCACCACGTAGTCGTTCGGCCGGTCGTAGCGCGTGACCGCGACGACATGACCGCGCGCGTCGACGACGCGGTCCTCGTGGATTTGCTCGTGCACGCGCAGGCTCACGAGCGTCGGGTGCACGGTCGCGACCGCGTACGTGCAGTGCTGTCCGATCGACACGAGCGTTTGTCGCCGGGATTGCAGCGTCGCGAGGTTGCGGGTGAAGTCGAGGTAGGACCGCGTGCCGGGTTGGTAGATCGTGCTCGCGAGGCCCGGGTCGGGATCGTGGGCGAGGAGCCAGCCGTGGCGGTCGTCGATCGAGCGCGCGATCGCGACGAGGTCCGTGCCCCGCTCGACGAGTGCGGGTGGCCGCACCGGGGCGGGCGAGGCGGGCGCCGCCGCGCTCGTCGGCGATCGCGGAACCCGGCTCGACGCCGGAGCCCCCGGCCGGGCGCAGCCCGCGCACACCGCCAACAGGCTGCACACCAAGATGTCTCTGACGACGGATGATCCTGGGAAGAGTCCGATTTCGCCAGGTTAGAGGCGCACCCCGGCGACGGCAAACCCCGACCGTGCGAGGATCCTCGTCGTGCCCGACCCCGACGAGCCGACCGTCATCCTCGGCGACCGCTTCGTCGCCGCGCTGGCGCTCGCGGTCGAGCTCCACGCGCACCAGGCCCGCAAGGCGAACGGCGTGCCCTACGTCTCGCACCTGCTGGCCGCGGCCGGCCTCGTGCTCGAGCACGGCGGCGACGAGGACACTGCGATCGCGGCGCTGCTGCACGACGGTCCCGAGGACCAGGGTGGGGAAGCGACGCTCGCCCGCATCCGCGCCGAGCTCGGCGACCGCGTGGCCGACATCGTCGCGGCCTGCTCCGACACGTTCGAGTCGCCGAAGCCGCCGTGGCGCGCCCGCAAGGAGGCATTCGTCGCGCGGCTTCCGCGCGCGGGGTCCGACGTGTGGCTCGTGGCGCTCGCCGACAAGGTCCACAACGCGCGCACGCTCGTGGCCGACCTGCGCGCCGACGGACCCGCGACCTTGGACCGCTTCACCGGCGGTCGCGACGGCACGCTCTGGTACTACCGCACCCTCGCCGACCGCCTCACCGAGCTCGCGCCGGGTCCGCTCGCGACCGAGCTCGCCGAGCTGGCCACGGAGATGGAGCGGCGCGCCGGGCGGTAGCGTCCATCCCGAGCCCATCACGACAGGAGGACGTGCCGATGCGGGTCGTCGTCGACTTCGATCGTTGCGAGAGCAACGCCATCTGCATGGGGATCGCCCCCGAGGTCTTCGAGGTGCGGTCGGACGACTTCCTCTACGTGCTCCAGGAGCAGCCGCCCGAGGAACTGCGCCCGAAGATCGAGGAAGCGGTGCGGCTCTGCCCCAAGCAGGCGATCAGCATCGCCGAGGACTGATCGTGGCGAGCGAGCTCTTCGACACCGTCGTCGAGATGATCCGCCAGGCCAACGTCGCCGGCGAGGAGTCGACGCTCACGGCGGTCGAGCTGCGCCAAAGCATGGAGACGATGGTCGGCGCGGTGCCCGTGATCGACGGCACGGTCTTCGAGACCGTGATGGCGGGCGGCGTGCCGTCGGAATGGGTGCGCCCCGCGACCACCGTCGCATCCGACGCGTGCGTCGTCTACCTCCATGGCGGCGGCTACGTCTTGGGCTCCGTCAACACACACCGCGGGCTCGCGAGCCATCTTGCGGCGCGCACCGGCCTGCCGGTCCTCGTCGTCGACTACCGACTCGGACCCGAGCACCCGTTCCCGGCCGCGCTCGACGATGCGCTCGCCGCGTACGAGTGGGTGCTCACGCAGGGCTTCGCGCCCGACCGCCTCGTGATCGCGGGCGACTCCGCGGGCGGCGGGCTCACGCTCGCGACACTGCACGCGCTGCGCGACCGCGGCCGTCCGCTCCCCGCCGCGGCCGTGCCGATCTCGCCGTGGACCGACCTCACGCTCTCGGGCGAGTCGATGGACGCGCTCGACGCGCACGATCCGATGGTCCGGCGTCCGGGCCTGCAGCGCATGGCCGACTGGTACCTCGGCGATCACGACCCGAACGATCCGCTCGCGTCGCCGGTGTTCGGTGACGCGAAGGGGCTGCCGCCGCTGCTGATCCACGTCGGCGAGGTGGAGACGCTGCTCGACGACTCGAAGCGCTACGCGGCGGCGGCCGAAGCCGCGGGAGTCGATGTCACGCTCGAGGTGTGGCCCGAGATGACCCATGTGTGGCACGCGTTCGGTCCGATGATCCCGGAGTCCGACGCCGCGGTCACGCGCGTCGCCGAGTTCGTCGCGCAGCACCTGAACCTGCCCGCGCCCACAGTCACCGCGTGAGCGCGGCGTGAGCGGCGGTCAGGCGCAGACCGCAGGCCCGGTCATCACGCGAAGGGGACCGGGCCGTCAGGATCGAGTGCCGGGCCGTCGGGCACAGGTCGGAGCCGCATGAGCATCGAAGGGCGTGCCGCGCTCGTGACCGGCGGCGGGAGCGGCATCGGGCTCGGCACCGCGAAGCGTCTCGCGGCCGACGGCGCGTCCGTCATGATCTGCGGGCGCACCGAGGAACGCCTGCTCGCCGCGACCTCGGAGTTGCGGGAGGTGGCCGCGCCGGGTGTCGTCGTCGGCTACGTGGTCGCCGACGTGACGAAGGAAGACGACGTCGCGCGCGCGGTCCAGGCAGCGTCCGAGACGACCGGCTCGCTCGACATCCTCTTCGCGTGCGCGGGCGGGTCGCTCCACCTCGGTCCGATCGTGCTCTCCGACGTCGAAGCGTTTCGCGCCACGCTCGACCTCAACATCACGGGCACGTTCCTCGCGATCAAGCACGCGGCGCCCGTGATGGCGCGCGGCAACGGCGGATCGATCATCGGTATGTCGTCGATCGCGGGTGTGGCGACGCACAAGTACATGAGCGCGTACTGCGTCGGCAAGGCCGGCATCGAGATGCTCGTGAAGGTCGCGGCCGACGAGCTGGGCCCGTCGAACATCCGCGTGAACGCGGTGCAGCCCGGTCTCGTCGACACCGAGCTCGTCGGGTTCATCACCGCGGGCGGCGCGCTGTACGACGACTACCTCCAGCAGATGCCCATCTCGCGCGTCGGCACCGTCGACGACATCGCGAACGCGGTGCGATACCTCGCGGGACCGGAGTCGTCGTGGGTCACCGGGCAGATGATCGGTGTCGACGGCGGCCATCAACTTCGGCGCGGTCCCAACTACGGGCTGCTCGTCGAGGAGATGTACGGTGCCGACGCATGCCGGGGCCTGATCGAGCAATGAACGGGAGCGCCGCGCTCTCGCAGGAAGAAGCCGCGCAGGCGGCGGCCGACGAGGCGTTCCGCGCCGAGGCGCGCGCGTTCCTCGAGGCCCACGCGACGCCGCGTCAGGGATTCGGCGACGCGACGATCACGCTCGGCGCCACCGACACGAGCAAGGAAGCCGAGGACGCGCACGTCGCGCGCTGTCGCGCGTGGCAGCGCACGCTCTACGACAACGGCTGGGCCGGCATCGCGTGGCCGAAGGAGTACGGCGGCCGGGGCGGCACGATCCGCGAGGCGCGGCTGTTCGCCGCCGAAGAGAGCAAGTTCGACGCGTCGGCCTCGGTGTTCGCGGTCGGCATCCAGATGGTCGGCCCGACGATCATGGCGCACGGCACCGACGAGCAGAAGGCGTTCTACCTGCCCCGCATGCTGCGCGGCGAGGACATCTGGTGCCAGCTCTTCTCCGAGCCCGGCGCCGGCTCCGACCTCGCGGGGCTCACGACGCGCGGCGAGCGCGACGGCGACGAGTGGATCGTCAACGGCCAGAAGGTGTGGACGTCCGGCGCGCAGTTCAGCGACTACGGGATGCTGCTCGCGCGCACCGATCCCGACGTGCCCAAGCACCAGGGCATCTCGTACTTCCTCCTCGACATGCAGACGTCCGGTGTCGAGGTGCGGCCGCTGAAGCAGATCACGGGTTTCGCGCACTTCAACGAGGTGTTCCTCACCGACGTGCGCGTGCCGAACGCGAACATCCTCGGTCCGCTGCACGGTGGTTGGGGTGTCGCGCACACGACGCTCGCGAACGAGCGCAACATGATCGGCAGTGGCGGCACCGGCATCACGTTCGGTGCGATCCTGCGCCTCGCGCGCGAATGCGAAGCCACGGCGGATCCGGTGATGCGGCAGCGACTCGCCGAGTGCTACACGCGCTTCGAGATCCTGAAGTGGCTGGGCCTGCGCGCGCGGGCGCGTGCGCAGCGCGGCGAGCGCCTCGGCCCCGAGAGCTCGGTGTCGAAGCTGTTCGTGTCGCAGCGCGTCGCGCGCGACGGCGACCTCGTGCTCGCGCTCGAAGGCGCGCGCGGGATGCTCGGCACCGGCGCGGCGCCGCAGAACGGCATGTGGCAACAGGTGTTCCTCAACCAGTGGGGCATCCGCACCGGTGGTGGCACCGAGCAGATCCAACGCAACGTGATCGGCGAGCGCGTGCTCGGGCTCCCCGGCGACCTCCGCACCGACAAGACGGTGCCGTTCCGCGACCTGCCCAAGAACTGACGGCCGGTGTCGGGCCGAGCTCCGGTACCGCAAGGATCTCTACGAAGGCACCGCCGAGGACCACGACCGGCTCCGGCCGCCGTACCCGGATGCGCTGATCGACGACCTGCGCGGTGCTCGGGCGCCGCATCGACGACTTCGAGCGTGACCTCGCGCGTGGCTTGCTCGACGCCCGGCCCGACGGCAGCTTCGAGCAGGACCTGACGTTCGCGTACGAGGTCGGTCGCCGGCGCTAACGCGCCGTTCGGCGCTCACGCGTGCGCAGGACGCAGAACTCGTTGTCGTCGGGATCGAGCAGGACGACCCGGTCGGCGCGACCCTCGCCGATGCCGCCCCGCGTCGCGCCGAGCGCGAGCAGCCGCTCGACCTCCGCGGCCTGATCGCTATCGCCCGTCGGCGCGAGGTGCAGGTGCTGGCGGTTCTTCGCGGGCTTGGGCCGCAGCTCACCGCCGCCCCAGGTGATCATCGGGCCGGTGCCGTCGGGCGCACGGATCGCGGTCTCGTCGTCCTGGTCCCACACGAGCGGCCAGTCGAGCGCGGCGCTCCAGAAGCGCCCGGTCGCGGGTGAGCCGTCGCTGGTGATCGACCCGAAGCGACCGGTCGTCGAGAGGAAGCTGTTCCACGGCTCGATGAGGCAGAGCTCGTTGCCTTCGGGATCCGCCATCACGATGTGCGATTCGTCGGGGCTCTGCCCGATGTCGATGTGACGGCCGCCGAGCGCGACGAACTGCTCGGCCGACTGCTGCTGGTCCTCGACCGACTTCGTCGTGAGGTCGAGGTGGACCCGGTTCAGCACTTCGGCCTTCGGCTCTCCAACCGGCACGAACAGGACGCCGAAGCGCGTCCCGTCGGTCGGCACGAGCGCGACCTCGCCGGCGTGCTCCTCACCGACCTCCCACCGCAGCGCCGCAGCCCAGAACTCCGCGAGCCGGCGCGGATCGTTCGCGTCCCACGCGAGCGCGGCCAGCTCCAAGCTCATGGTCGGGCTCGCAAGCTCGTCCGACTCGACGCGGGATGCGCGCGAAGTCGGCCGCTTGCTCGTTCCGCTCGTCGCATGTCGCGCACGTTATTTGTCGGCGAGCTTCTCGATCGCCTGGATCAAGCGCTCGGTCTGCTCGCGGTCCTCGTAGATCAGGCGGATCAGCCAGTAGCGCAGGTAGCTCGTGATCGAGTTGCGCAGCCAGACGACGAGCCCGACGATCCCGACCAGCAGGCCGATGATCGCCGCGACCTGCGCGTCGAGCCGCGCGTTCACGCTGCCGCCCGCGCCCTTCGAGCTCAACCACGCGATCACGACGATGATCACGCCGACGATCGCGAGGCCGATGCCGGTGTTCGCGCCGTTGCGCTCCGGGTTCGCGCCGCCGCCCTTGAGCTTGAGCCGCGCGACCTCTTCTTGGAACTGCGCGAGCCGCGCCGATGACGTCACCGAGTCGTCGGTGGGGTTCTCGCTCATCGGTGTCTCCTCTGTGGTCATCGGTGGCCGTCCGTGCTGTCGGCGCCGAGGTAGGCGCTGACGAGCTCCTCCGCGATCTCGGCCGGCGAACCTACCTGCTGGATCCGGCCGTGCAGCATGATGCCCGCGACGTCGGCGACGCCGAGGATCTCGTGGGCGAACTGCTCCACGATCACGATCGAGAGGCCCTCGCGGGCGATGTTCGCCACGTGGGTGTAGAGCTCCTCGACGACGATCGGGGCGAGCCCCATCGACAGCTCGTCGATCAGCAACACGGCGGGATTGGTGGCGAGCGCGCGGGCCATCGCGAGCATCTGTTGCTCGCCGCCCGACAGCGTGCCCGAGGTCTGCTTGCGGCGCTCGGCGAGCCGCGGGAAGCGCTCGAACGCGCGCTCGGTCACCATGCTCATCGACGTGCCCGTGAAGGTGGCCATACGCAGGTTCTCGAGCACCGACAGGTTCGGGAAGATGCCGCGCCCTTCGGGCACGAGACACATGCCCGCGCGCGCGAGCGCGTCGGCCGACACGCCGTTCACCGTGCGGCCGAACAACGAGAGCGTGCCCGCCGACGGCACGATCTGACCGCTCGCGACCGCGAGCGTCGTCGACTTGCCCGCACCGTTCGGTCCGAGCAGCGCGTAGACCTCGCCGGGCATGAGCCGCAGGTCGACGCCGTGCAGCACGTCGATGCGGCCGTAGCCGGCGCGGATGCCCTTGAGCTGGAGTACCGGCTCCCGCGCCACGTCGCCGACGGGCGTATTGCCGGCGATCGTCATGCGCGCCCCGTCACTTCGTCACCCCGGTGCCGCTGCCGAGGTACGCGGCCTGCACGGCGGCGTCGCCCTGGATGTCGGTGGGGTTGCCGGTGGCGATGATCCGACCGAAGTCGAGGACATCGATGTGAATGCACGTGTGCATGACGAACGGCATGTCGTGCTCGACGAGCAGGATGCCGAGGCCGCGCTCGGCGAGCTGCAGGAGGAGGCGTCCGAGCGCGTCGGTCTCGTCGTCGTCGAGTCCTGACGACGGCTCGTCGAGCAGCAGCACGCGCGGCTTCGTCGCGAGTGCGCGTGCGACCTCGACGAGTCGCGCGGTGCCCGTCGGGAGCTCGTCGACGATGACGTCGGCGATCGCGGTGATACCGACCAGCTCGAGCGTCTCCTGGGTGAGCTCGGCGGGGGACTGCGAGTCCTTGGCCCAGCGCCGGCGCATCTCCGCGGCAACGAGCACGTTCTCCCGCGCGGAGAGGCTGCCGAACGCCTCGAGGCGCTGGAACGTGCGGGCGACGCCGAGTCGTGCGCGCCGGTGCGGCTTCGCGCCCGTGATGTCGCGGTCCTCGAGCATCACCCGGCCGCTCGTCGGCCGTTGGAGCCCGGTGATCACGTTGAACAACGTCGTCTTGCCCGCGCCGTTCGGGCCGATGAGCCCCGTGACGCAGCCGGGCTCGACGGTCAGCGACGCGGCGTCGAGCGCCTGGAGGCCGCCGAACCGGACGACGATGTCGGTGGCGTCAAGGAGTCCCACGCGCGGCCTCCGGTGCGGTCGCGGCCGACGGGCCGGTCGTGGTGGTGCCGTCGGCCGCGTGGCCGTTCGGTTGGTGCAACAGGTGCGCGTTCAAATCGTCGGTCACGCCGAGCTGACGCTCGATCGCGACGATGTCGCTGGCCGTGAACGCGCGCGTCAGACCGAGCTCGCCGATCTCCGGCAGTGCGAGGCGGGCCTTCTCGGCTTCCGAGCGCGCCTTCGCGTCCTTGCGCCACGGCAGCAGCGGCGCGAACCCGTCGCCGATCGCGACGACGGCGCCCGACGGGTTCTGGATGATGCCGAGCGCGGTGAGGCCGGGCCCGAGGATCTCGAGCGAGCGCCACAGCGACAGGTGCCACGACTCCTTGATGTAGACGAGCCCGAACCCGAACAGCCCGGCGAAGAGCGCGCCCGAGACCGACGCGACGCCCCCGATCACGAGTGCGAGCACGATCGGCAGACCCTGGAGCATCGGGAAGCTCGACGCGCTGAGCGAGCCGGCCTGCTGCGCGAGGAAGGCACCCGCGAAGCCCGCGATCGCCGCGGACAGCATGAACACGATCACCTTCGTCTCGAGGATGTTGACGCCGATCGTCGCCGACGCGGCTTCGGAGTCGCGCATCGCGACCAGGCGGCGCCCGAAGGCGCTGCGTCTGAGCGCGACGACGGCGATGCTCGCTAAGCCGAAGACCGCGGTGATGAGCATCAGGTACACGTGGTTGCCGCTGAAGTTCAGGCCGAAGATCTTCAACCGGTTCACGTATCTCGACTGCGAGCCCAACAGCTCGGGCTGGGTGAAGACGACGTACTCGCACATCGACGCGAACGCGAGTGTCGCCAACGCGAGGTAGAGACCCTGGAGCCGGAGCGCGGGGAGCGCCATCACCGCGCCGATCGGGATCGCGATGAGCGTCGCGAGCACGATCGCGAGCAGGCTGCCGTGCGCGCCCCCCCATTTCGCGTAGGCGACCGCGCCGAAGCCCGCGAACGCGAGCGGCGCCAGCGACACCTGGCCCGCCCAACCGGTGAGGGGAACGAGCGAGAGCGCGATCAGCGCGGTCGCCATTCCCGCGGTCACACGGTTGACGTTGGTCGCGCTCAGGAACTGCACGACGACGGCCATCACCACGAGCAGCGCGATCGCGCCGATCACGGTGTCGCGGATGGTCGAGACGCGCTCGATGCGACGGACCCCACCGATCCTGCGGAACTGCAGCCGCGCCTGCGGCAGGAGCAGCAGGACGACGAACAGCATGATCGTCGGCAGCGCGAGCGGCGCCTGCGCCCAGCGTTCGCCGAGCGCGAGGTATTGCTGCGAGAACTGGATCGCGACCGCGAGGAGCAGCGCGCCGACGTACGTGAGCGGCAGGCTCCGCAACCGTCCGACGATCGCGGCGACGAACGCGTTGATCACGATCAGCGAGAGCGCGCCCGTGACCGCCATGCCCGTGTCGGGCGCGATGAGGATGCCGGCGATCGCGGCGAGCGAGCAGCCGAGCGCCCACGAGAACCCCGACACGAGATCGGGTCGTGCGCCCGTGAGCGCCGCGAGGTCACGGTTGTCGACGACGGCGCGCATCGCGACGCCGAGGCGGGTGTTGAACAGCAGGAGCCGCAGGCCGACCGCGAGCGCCAGCGCGACGACGATGACGATGAGCCGCTGCCACGACAGGATCACGCCGCTGATGTGGACGCCGCCGGAGCCGAAGAAGTTCGGGAGGGAGTGGATCGAGTTCTGGTCCCACAGCGTCGCCGCGAGGCCCATGAAGGTGAGCATGAGCCCGACCGTGACCATGAGCTGCACGACGAGCGACTGCTGCTCGAGCCGCCGCATGAGGAAGCGGTCGAGCAGCAATCCGAGCAGCGGCGCCGCAACCAGCACGACGAGCACCAGCGCGACGGCCGTCGGCAGGTGGTGATGGACGTGCAGCTCCCAATACAGGTACGCCATGAACATGCCGATGGCGCCCTGGGCGAAGTTGAAGATGCCCGTCGTCGTATAGACGACCACGAGGCCCGCGGCCGAGATCGCGTACACACTCGCGAGCGGCAACGCGAAGACGAGCAGGTTGATGACGCTCGAGCGCGTGACCGCGTTGCCGGCCCACGACTCGTGCACGACGTAGACGACGGCGACGATCGCGGCGACCGCCACGGCGAGGTTCGACCTCTTCATCGCCCACCTCCCCGCTCGTGCCGATGTCTCACCTGGTTCGCGTCTCGGTCAGGGAGCGCCCGCGGCTAGTGGCTGTTGGGCTTGTACAGCTTCAACGGGTCGGCGCTGATCGTCGTGATGGCGCTCGGCTCGTCGCAGTCGAACTTGCCCTTCGCGACCGGGTCGACGCGGGTCCACGCACCGTTCTTCACCTGGACGATCACGATGCACTTGCTCGGCGTCTTGCCCGCGACGTCGGTCGGCACGAGCATGCCGCCGGCGTCGAAGTCGTGCACCTGCCGGATCCCGTCGAGCACGGCCTTGCGCGTGATCGCATTCGGGCCGTCGTCCTGGGCGATCTTCGTGACGACCTGCTGGAAGAGCACGCCCGCCGCGAACGCCTGGAGGCCGAAGCCGTCGGGCTTGGCGTCGTACTGGAGGAACGCGTCGAGCGTGTCGTTCGAGCCCTTGTCCTCGAAGGGCAGGAACTGCAGCCACGAGTACTGGCCTTCGACGTTCGCGCCGCCCTGCTTCACGAAGTTCGGTGCGTAGCACTGCAGCGAGCAGGCCCAGACCTTCACGCCGGTGACGCCCTGCTGTGCCGCCTCGTTGCGCATCTTCAGGGTGCCGGAGTAGTCGAGGCCGTTCATCACCCAGGTCGCGTGGTGCGCCTTGATCGACGACGCGATCGGCGTGTACTGCGACTGGGTCGCGAGTCCGCTCATGCCGAACTCGGCGTCCATCTTCACGCCGTTCTGCGTGATGCCCGCGTACAGCACGGTGCTCGAGGTGATCGTCGACGGGAGGTCGGCCGGCACGACGAAGATGCCGTGCAGGTCGCTCGTCACGTTCTTCTTGAACCAGTCGATCGCGGGCGTGACCGCAGAGAACGTGCGCACCCCACTGCCCGAGTACGGGCAGCTGCCGCCGTTCGGGATCACGGCGAACGAGATCGCCGAGCACTGCTCGACGGGCTCGGTCTGCAGCACCGCGAGGTCGGGGATGCCGGTGGCCGCGCCGGCCTTGTCCTTGCAACCCTCGGCCGGGCGCATGTCGTTGAGGAACAGCGCGGTGGTGCCGAGGAGCACGAGCGAGTTGCCGCACGCGGAGACGACACCGTTCTTCGTCTCGGTCGGGCTGAGGTCGGAGTCGGCTTCCTTCACGACGACCTGGCGGCACGCGAGGCCGCCGTTCGCGTTGACGTACTTCGCCCACGCGTTCACGCCGTCCATCGAGCCCTGGAAGAGACCGGGCGACAGCTGCGAGCCGACGTCGGCCATCACCGTGACGGTGATCGTGGAGGGCGAG
The DNA here is from genome assembly GCA_036271555.1 of Acidimicrobiia bacterium. Classification (NCBI taxonomy): domain Bacteria; kingdom Bacillati; phylum Actinomycetota; class Acidimicrobiia; species Acidimicrobiia bacterium. Next base: position 65,485 of record DATBAK010000005.1, on the reverse strand, counting down.
ACACCGACCTCGCTCGACGTGAGCGTCTTGCCGGTGCAGACGTCCTTCCCGGTGCTGCTCGGGGACGACGTGCTTCCACCGAGGCCGTTGTCACCGCTCCCGCCGCTGCCGCTGCTGCTGCAGGCGGCGAACGCGAGGCTCAGCGCGACGACGACGACCAGCCATCCGGTTCGCTTCACAGTCCCCCCTCGGCACGACACGAATGCCTCGTGTTGCGCGTGGTCTCCCAGTGAATGTGACACTCCGTCAGATTCGGGCAGGAGCCTGCCCGTTCACAAGGTGTCGTGCAAGCCCTGACGTGCGCTTACCCGGGGAAGTGTCGCGCCACGCCCGCCCCGATGGACGGCACGCCGGGTTCCCGAGGGATCGGGTCGCCACCGATACGTTGCGCGTCGGATCGGAGGGCGCGCGTGCGCGTGGTCATCGCAGGAGCGGGGGTCGCAGGGCTGGCGAGCGCCCTCGCGCTCGCGCGCGACGGGCACACCGTGACGATCGTCGAGCGCGACGCCACGCCGATGCCCGCGAGCGCGACCGACGCCTTCACCGCGTGGGCCCGACGCGGCGCGCCGCAGGTCCGGCATTCGCACGCCTTTCTCGCGCGTCTGCGGAACCTCCTGCGGGAGCGCGCGCCGGACGTCCTCGACCGGTTGCTGGCGGCCGGCGCGACCGAGATCCGCTTCACCGACCATCTGCCGGAGACGCTCAGCGACCGTGACCCGCGTCCCGGCGACGACGAGCTGGTCGCGCTCGCGTGCCGGCGCACGACGTTCGAATGGGTGTTGCGCCGGTGCGCGTTGGAGTCCGAGCGCGTGACGTTGCTCGACGGCACCGACGTGGTCGGCCTCGACGCGACCGCAACGGTGCGGCCGCGCGTGCGCGGGCTGCGCGTGCGTGCCCACGGCGGCGCGGGCGCCGGCGAGGCCGGTTCGGAAGCCACGATCGCGGCCGACCTCGTCGTCGACGCGTCCGGTCCGCGCGGCGGTTCCGAGCGCTGGCTCGCGGTGGCGGGCGTCGAGGAACCGCCTGCCGACGTGCACGAGACCGGCATCGTCTACTTCTCGCGGTTCTACGAGCTGCGTGCCGGCGCGGAGGCGCCGGTCGGGGAGGGTCCGGTCGCGGGCGACCTCGGGCACCTCAAGTTCGCGGTGTTCGTCGGCGACAACCGCACGTTCTCGGTGACGCTCGCGGTCGCGGTCGACGACACGGAGCTTCGCCGCGCGCTCGCAGCGCCCGACGCGTTCGACGCGGCCGCGCGCACGATCCCCGCCGCGTGGGAGTGGCTCGACGGGCGCGCGCAACCGATCACCGACGTGCATCTCATGGCCGGTCTGCGCAACCGCAAGCGCCACTTCGTCGTGCACGATCAGCCGATCGCGGACGGATTCGTCGCCGTCGGTGACGCGTCGGTCTGCACGAACCCGCTGTACGGGCGCGGCTGCTCGCTCGCGCTCGTGCACGCGTTCGGGCTCGCGGATGTGCTGCGCGAGCACCCCGAGGATCTGCCCGCCGCGCTGCTCGAGTTCGACGAGCTCACGACGCGGGAGCTCGATCCTTGGTACCGGGCCGCAGTGCTCCAGGACCGCGAGTCGGCGGTGCCGGCCGACGACGCCGACGAAGATGACGACGCCGACGACGGGCGTTCGATGGTGCGCGCGCTGCTGCGGGAAGGCCTGCTGCCCGCGCTGCAGACGTCGCCCGTCGTCTTCCGCGCGTTCCTGCGCTGGTTCAACCTGCTCGCGAAGCCCGACGCGCTGATCGCCGACGGCGAAGTGGTGACCGCGGTGATGGAGGCCTACGCCGCCCGCGACACCCGCCCGCCCCCCGAACCCTTCGGCCCGTCGCGCGAAGAGCTGCTCGAGACGCTTCGCTCGCGTTAGTGGTACTGCGTTATCGGGCCATGACGCGCCAACGCAGTACCACGAAGCGGCTAATAGTCGAGCAGGTGCTTGAGGTCACGGGCGATGTCGTCGACCTGGGGGAGCGTCGCGGCTTCGAGGGTGGGCTCGTAGCCGACGAGCGTGTCGATGGCCGCGAGTCGCAACACCGGCGCGTCGAGATACTCGAAGCACTCGTCGGCGGCGAAGGCCGCGACCTCGGCACCGAAACCGCCGGTGAGCCGGTCCTCGTGCAGCACGAGCAGACGACCCGTGCGCTTCACGGACTCCGCGACGATGTCGCGGTCCCACGGCGTGATCGTGCGCAGGTCGACGATCTCGACGCCGTGGCCCTCGCCCAGCTGCTGCGTCGCGACGACCGCGCGGTGCACGGTCGCGCCCCACGTGACGACCGTCGCCCGATCGCCGCGCGTGACGTACGCGCCCTTGCCGAACGGGATCGTCCAGCCTTCGGGTGGCATCGGATCGCGGTTGTAACCCTGCCGGTACAGGTGCTTGTGCTCGAGGAAGAGCACGGGGTCCTCGCTCCGGAACGCCTGCCGCAGGAGCCCGACCGCATCGCGCGCTCGGGACGGGAACGCGATGAGCAGGCCCGGAACGTGGGCGAAGATCGCCTCGTCGCAGTGCGAGTGCCAGATCGCGCCGCCGGTCAGGTAGCCGCCGGTCGCGATGCGCACGACGAGCGGGCACGTGAACGCGCCGTTCGAGCGCCAGCGTGTCGTCGCGGCCTCCGACTTCAGCTGCTGCATCGCGGGCCACACGTAGTCGAAGAACTGGATCTCCGCGCACGGCCGCAGCCCGCGCATCGCCATGCCGACGCCGCGGCCGACGATGTTCGCCTCCGCGAGCGGTGTGTTGAAGCAGCGCGCGTCGCCGAAGCTGCGCTGCAGTCCGAACGTGATGCCGAAGACGCCGCCCTTGCCCGCGACGACGTCGAGCAACTCGGGGTCGCAGTCGGCGACGTCCTCGCCGAAGACGCGGATGCGCTCGTCGACGGCCATCTGCTCGTGCAGCGTGAGCCGGATCGCCTCGCCGAACGCGACGGGCTCACCGACGGACTCGGGTTCCGCGGGCGAGGGCTCCGGCTCCGGGCGCGCGGGCGCGAACACCTGCTCGAACACGCTGCCGGGATCGGGGCGGGGCGCGGCGAGGGCCTCCTCGGCCGCGGCGCGCACGCGCTCGCGCGCGGTCGCCTTGAACGCCTCGAGCCGTTCGGAGTCGGCGACGCCCGCGGCGAGGAACGCCTGCTCCATGAACGTGATCGGGTCGTGCTCGGACTCGTCGCGCAGCTCGTCGGGACCGCGGTACTTCTTCTGGTCGTCGGAGAGGGAGTGCGCGTACGGCCGCGTGACCGTCGCGTGGATGAGCACGGGACCGATACCGGCGCGCGCGTGCGCGATCGCGTCGGCGCCCTTGTGCCGCACCTCGAAGTAGTTGCGGCCGTCCATCTTCACGATGTGGAGCCCACGGATGCCCGCGACCATCTCGGAGATCGGCGCCGGCATCTGGTCGGAGGAGCGGACCGAGATCGCGTAGCCGTTGTCGGCGACGACGAACAGCACCGGGAGGTGCAGCCGGCACGCGGTGTTCAGGCTCTCCCAGAACTCGCCCTCGGAGGTCGCACCCTCGCCGAGCGACACGTACGTGATCTCGTCGCCGTACGCGGTGCAGCCGGGCAGGTCGCGACGCCCGATGTAGCGCGCGGCTTCCGCGCAGCCGACGGCGGGCAGGCACTGGCTGCCGGTGCAACTCGTCTGGCTGACGATGTTGAGGTGTGCCGCGCCCCAGTGGCATGGCATCTGGCGGCCGCCCGACGCGGGGTCGTTCGCGGCGCCGACCGCCTGGAGCAGCATCTCGGTCGGCGTGACACCGAGCGCGAGCGCGAGCGCGCGATCCCGGTAGTACGGGAAGAACCAGTCGTACGCGGGCCGCAACGACCGGGCGAGGCCGAGCAGGAGCGCCTCGTGGCCCGCGCCCGAGATCTGGAAGAACGCCTTGCTCTGTTGGCGCAGCGCGATCTCGCGGTCGTCGAGGTAACGCGAGACGAGCGCGCGGCAATAGTCGTCGAGCGCCTCCTCCACCGGAACCTCGAAGGGCAACGACGGCTGCTGGAGCACCTTCATGCCGTTCACCTCCGGACAGCGGCTCACACTACGGCCCCGTACGCTGGTCGCGTGACCGACGGCAGCTCAGCCGAGCCCGAGGTTCGTCCCTGGCGGGTGCGCCGACCGCGCGCCACGGCGGGGTTCCTGTCGCCGGCCGTGCGCCGCGCGGCGCGGGAGCGGGGGATGGACCCGAGCGCGCTCGCCGCCGGGGCCGGCTCGGGCGCGCAGGGCCGCGTGACGCTCGCGGATCTCGACACCGCGGTGGCGACCGTGCCGATCGGAGCGACGGCGGTCGTTGCGCCCGCCGCACCCGTGGCGCCGATCGCGCCGATCGCGCCGATCGCGCTGATCGCGCCGACCGCGCCGACCGCGCCGAGCGGTGACGAGCGGGTTCCGTTCACGCGCGTCCAGGCCCGCGCGGGCACCGCGCTGCTCGCGTCGAAGCACACGGCCGCGCACGCGCTCACGATCGTGCACACCGACTACTCGGCGGTCGACGTCGCGCGTCAGGAATGGCGGGTCGCGTTCCGGGAACAGGAAGGCTTCTCGCTCACGTATCTGCCGTTCGTCGCGCGTGCCGTCTGCGACGCGTTGCGCGACTACCCGTTGTTCAACGCGACGCTCGACGTCGACGACCGCCTCACCGTGCACCGCGCGATCGGGCTCGGCATCGCCGTCGACCTCGCGCACCAGGGGCTCGTCGTGCCCGTGGTCCACGATGCCGACGGGTTGCGCCTGCGCACGCTCGCCCGTGCGATCGACGACGTCGCGCGCCGCGCCCGCGCGAAGCGCATGACCCCCGACGACACGGTCGGTGGCAGCTTCACCATCACGAACCCGGGAGCCGCGGGCACCGCGATCTCCGTCCCGATCATCAACCGTCCCCAGGTCGGCATCCTCTCCACCGACGGCGTGCGCAAGGAAGTCGTCGCGATCGGGAGCTCGATCGAGATCCGTCCGATGGGCTACCTCTGTCTCAGCTTCGACCACCGCGCGGTCGACGGCGCCTACGCGGCAGCGTTCGCGGCGCGCGTGCGCGCGATCGTCGAGACGCGCGACTGGCTCAGGGAGCTGTGACCCCGGCGAGCCGCAGGACCGCGTCGAGCCCGCGCGGCCCGGGCGTGTGCTGCGCCGGCAACAGGTAGACGCGCACACCCGACTCGATCGCGCCGCCGTCGGTCAACGCGTTGTCGCCGACCATCAGCGCGTCCTCCGCGCCGACGCCGAGTTGCTCGCACGCGGTGGCGAACAGCTGCGGTGCGGGCTTCGCGGCGCCGTGCTCGTACGAGAGCACGAGACCCGCGAAGAAGTCGAGCAGTCCGTGCTTCGCCAGCACGGGACGGATGTCCCACCCCGTGTCGCTCACGACGACCATCGGGATGGCCGCGTCGCCCAGTGCTTCGAGCGTCGGCTTCGTGTCGGGGAACGGCATCCACGCGTCGGCCGAGATCTCGCGCTCGTAGAGGATCTCGCCGAGCCCGTCGGCGATCACGTCCGCCGCCGAGTACAGCGCGGTCCAGCACTCGCGGTGCGCGCGTTCCGACAGGTCGCGTCCCTTCGCGATCTCCTCGGGCGTACGCGCCCGTTCCTGGATCGCGCGCCACATCCGGCGCGCGGCTTCGTCGTCGACAACGCGTCCGAGCTTGCGCGCTTCGTCACGCAGGATCGCCGGGCCGTCGCCGCGCCCGAGCAGCGTGTCGCCCATGTCGAACATCACGCCGCGGATCGGTCGCATCCGATCGAGTCTGGCATGGCCCCGCCGCTCGACGAGCGGGTCCACGGCGCGGCCACGTCAATCGGGCAGCTCGACGACGAGGGACGTTTCGTGCCAGTCCGGCGTGCGCGCGACGACCGCGCCGGTGGGAGCGACGAGGGCGGCGAGACCGGGGAAGTCCTCGTCGGCGGTCGCGCCGGCCTGGCTCGAGATCGCGATCCAGAGACCGTGCCGGCGCGCGTGCCGCGCGCAGTCGGTCAGCACCGAGCCCGACCACCACTCGTAGCCCGCGCGCCATTCGGCCTCGTCGGTGCGCCTTCCGTACAGACCGGGTGCCGCGCAGACGAAGACGACGCGCGCGCCGGCCCGCGCCGCGTCGTCGCACGCGACGTCGGTGCCCGTCTCCGCGCAGATCGCGATACCGATCGGCGCGCCGTCGAGCGCGAGGCGCGCGGGGTACGCGCCCGCACGGTACGCGTCTTCGTCGAGTAGCCGGCGCTTGCGGTACTGCGCGACGACGCGGCCGCGGTCGGCGAGCACCTGCGTGATGAACACCGCGTCGCCGCCCGCCTCCGCGATTCCGAACCGCGCGGCGACACCCGTGCGCGCGGTCGCGTCCGTGAGCTTCCGCACGGCGTCGTGGTCGAGGCCTATCGCGCGCCCGGGCCAGTGCTCGGGATCCACCGAGCCGGTGAGCGACATCTCGGGGAACCCGACGATGCGCGCGCCGGCGGCCGCACCGGCGTCGAGCAGATCGACGTGGCGCGCCAGGTTCGCGTCGGTCGCGCCCTTCTCGCAGCGCAACGCGGTGAGGAGCGCCCGCATCCCGTGAGTCTCGCCCGACCGCAGACGGCGGCGGCGCTCCGCGGTCGAGTGCGGCGCCGATCGCGTCCTTGATCCGCCGCGCGAACTCGTCCTCCCGCGGTTGGTCTCGCCGGGTCGTGCTTGCCTGGGGCACGATGCGGCGAGACCGCCGCGAGGAGGACCCATGGAGTACCGCACGCTCGGCCAGACCGGCATCCAGGTGAGCACCCAGTGTCTCGGCGCCATGATGTTCGGGCTCTGGGGCAATCGCGACCACGACGAGTGCGCGCGCATCGTCCACGCCGCGCTCGACGCGGGCGTGAACTTCGTCGACACCGCCGACGTCTACTCGGCCGGCGAGTCGGAGGAGATCGTCGGCAAGGCGCTGAAGGGCCGGCGCGACGACGTCGTCCTCGCGACGAAGGTGCACGGCGACATGGGCAGCGACCCGAACCGCAAGGGCAACTCGCGCCGCTGGATCCGCATGGAGGTGGAGAACAGCCTCCGCCGCCTGCAGACCGACTGGATCGACCTGTACCAGATCCACCGGCCCGACCCGACGCTCGATGTCGACGAGACCCTCGGCGTGCTCACGGATCTCGTGCGCGAAGGCAAGGTGCGCGCGATCGGCTCGTCGACGTTCCCCGCGGAGCAGATCGTCGAGGCGCAGTGGGTCGCGGAGCGCCGCAACCGCGAGCGATTCCGTTGCGAGCAGCCGCCGTACTCGATCCTCGCTCGCAGCATCGAGCGCGCGGTGCTGCCCACGTGCGCGCGCTACGGCATGGGCGTGATCGTATGGAGCCCGCTGAACGGGGGCTGGCTCACCGGTAAGTACAAGCGCGGCCAGGAGTGGCCCGAAGGTTCGCGCGCGGCGATGGGCATGTTCTCGGGGCCCGAGAAGCGTCACAACCAGCGCAAGTTCGACGCGGTCGAGCAGATCGAGAAGGTGGCAGCCGACGCGGGCGTGTCGATGACGCACCTCGCGATCGCGTGGAGCCTCGAGCACCCCGCGGTGACGTCGACGATCATCGGGCCGAAGACGATGGAGCAGCTCACCGACCTGCTCGCGGCCGACGGTGTGCGCCTCGACGCGGACGCGCTCGACCGCATCGACGAGATCGTGCCGCCGGGAGTCACGCTCGTCGGTCGCGACGAGGGCTACGACGCGCCCGAGCTGGCGGCGGCGGCCCGCCGTCGTGGCTAGCCTGACGACGACGTCAGGTTTCCGAGCGGGGAGAACACCATGGCGGACGTGATGTCGGGCTTCGGCGGGGCGGACTTCGACCAGGAGATCGCCGCGTCGCCCCAACCGGGCTACCGCGCGCTGCACGAGAGCGCGCCGGTGATGCGCATGGACGGCATGGTGATCGTCGCCAAGCACGAGCACGTGATGAGCACGCTGCGCAATCCCGAGCAGTTCTCCTCGAACATGGACGCGATCAGCATCGGCAACATCCGGCCGCTGATCCCGCTCCAGGTCGACCCGCCCGGCCACGTGAAGTTCCGCCGCCTCCTCGACCCGCTGTTCGCGCCGAAGGAGGTCGCGAAGCTCGAGCCCGAGGTGCGCCGGCTCGTGAACGAGCTCATCGACGGGTTCGTGGCGCGCGGCGAGTGCGAGCTCAGCGACGAGTTCGCGATCCCGCTGCCGTGCACCGTGTTCCTCGCGCTGATGGGTCTCCCGCTCGAGGACCTCGATCTCTTCCTGCGGTTCAAGGACGACATCATCCGGCCCGTCGGCGACACACCCGACGATGCGAAGGCCGTGCAGTCCGCGACCGGGCAGGAGATCTACGCGTACTTCCAGAAGATCGTGGACGCGCGCCGCGCCGAGCCGCGCGACGACCTCATCTCCGGCTTCGTCGCCGCCGAGGTCGAAGGGCAGCGCCTCACCGACGAGGACATCCTCGACATCTCGTACCTCTTCCTGCTCGCCGGTCTCGACACCGTCACCGCGTCGCTCACGTGCGCCGTCGCGTACCTCGCGAACCATCCCGACCGGCGCGATGCGATCGCGAACGACCTGTCGTTGGTTCCCGCGGCGGTCGAGGAGTTGCTGCGGTGGGAGACGCCGGTGCCGGGCGTGCCCCGCGTCGCCATGAGCGATTGCGTGATCGGCGAAGAGGAGATCAAGGCCGGCGACTCGGTGATGTGCCTCCTCGGCGCGGCGAACGTCGACTCCTCGGAGTTCCCCGACGCCGACGTCGTCGACCTCGAGCGCCAGGGCAACCGCCACCTCGCGTTCGGCGGCGGTGTGCACCGCTGCCTCGGCTCGCACCTCGCGCGGCTCGAGATGCGCGTCGCGCTCGAGGAACTCCACCGGCGCATCCCCGACTACGCGATCAAGTCCGGCGAGACCCCGAAGTACACGATGGGCATCCGTGCGGTCGAGTACCTCCCGCTCGTGTTCACGCCGGCGGCGTCCTGATGCCGTTGAAGGTCCGCGTCGACGCGGAGGTCTGCACGGGGCACGGGCGTTGCTACGTGCTCGCGCCCGATGTGTTCGGCACCGACGACTTCGGGCACTGCGTCGTCCTCCAGGACGACGTCGGCGACGACCTCGCAGTGCAGGCGCGCGCCGGCGAGGAGAACTGTCCCGAGCGCGCGATCACCGTCGAGTAGTGGACGACGTCCTCGGCTACTCGGTGCGCCGCTGCATCGTCACGGGCGCGGCGTCGGGCCTGGGCGAGGCGACGACGCGCATCCTCGTCGACCTCGGTGCCGAAGTTCACACGGTCGACGTGCGCAAGCCCGACATCGTCGGCATCGCGAGCTTCAGCGAGACCGACCTGCACGATCCCGACGCGATCGCGCGCACCGTCGACGCGATCGGCGCGATCGTGAACAACCTCTTCAACTGCGCGGGACTCGCGGTCGAGATGACGGAGCGTGTGATCCCGAACATGATCGAGGGCGCCGTGATCGCGAGCGTCGCGTACGCCGACGACGACTCGATCGTGCGCTACACCGTGGCGCGCGCCGGCGAGCTCGTCGCGCTCGGGATCCGCATCAACTGCGTCACTTCGGCCGACGCCGAGGATCGAGCGTGGCCGCTCGTGCTCGTCGGAAGCCCCCGGTCGAGCCCGGTCACCGGCGCGACGGTCTAGTCGAACGGTTTCTGGTCGCGCTCTTTGCGGGCCGGGATACGCGGCCCGCGGGCGCTCACCGCTCCCGGCGCCTCGGGTCGCAGTGGATCGTGGTGCTCACCGCGGGCCAAGATGTGAAACGGGTTCTACTTCGGAGGGCACGCGCATGTACGTCGGGTATTCGAAGGAACACGAGGCGATGCGCGACGAGCTGCGCGCGTATTACACGCAGCTCCTCACGCCCGAGGTCGAGGATCAGCTGCGCGGCAGCGAGGGCGCGGGTGAGGCGCCGCGCGCGATCTTCAAGCAGATGTCCGCCGACGGTTGGGTCGGGCTGCAGTGGCCGAAGGAGTGGGGCGGCAAAGAGCTCGGCCCTATGGAGCAGTACGTCTTCTTCGACGAGTCGATGCGCGCGGGCGCGCCGGTGCCGATGCTCACGATCAACTCGGTCGCGCCGACGATCATGCGTTTCGGTTCCGACGAGCAGAAGAACTTCTTCATCCCGAAGATCCTCGCCGGTGAGATCCACTTCGCGATCGGCTACACCGAGGCCGACGCCGGCACCGACCTCGCGTCGCTGCGGACGCGTGCGGTGCGCGACGGCGACGAGTACGTGATCAACGGCCAGAAGGTCTTCACCAGCCTCGCGACCGACGCCGACTACATCTGGCTCGCGGTGCGTACCAACACCGAGGTGAAGAAGCACAAGGGCATCTCGATCATCATCGTGCCGACCGACACGCCCGGCTTCAGCGTGCAGCCGATCGACAACTTCGGCTCCGTCAACACGAACATCACGACGTACGACAACGTGCGCGTGCCTGCGGCGAACCTCGTCGGTGAGGAGAACCAGGGCTGGAACCTCATCACGAACCAGCTCAACCACGAGCGCGTCACGTTGTGCTCGTCGGGTGTGATCGACCGCCAGCTGCACGACGTACGCGAGTGGGCGCAGAACACGCGACTCGCCGACGGCAGCCGCGTGATCGACCAGGACTGGGTGCAGCTCAACCTCGCGCGTGTGCACGCCAAGCTCGAGTTCCTGAAGCTCGCGAACTGGCGGATCGCGTCGAACGCGTCGAACGGTGCGCCGTTGAACCCGGCCGACGCGTCGACGATCAAGGTCTACGGCACCGAGTTCTACATGGAGGCCGCGCGCCTGCTGCTCGAGGTCATGGGTCCCGCGGCGACGCTGCGGCGCGGCTCACCCGACGCGGTGTTGCGCGGACGGCTCGAGGCGCTCGTGCGCTCGATGCACATCCTCACGTTCGGCGGCGGCACGAACGAGATGCAACGCGACCTGATCGCCATCTTCGGGCTGAACATGCCCGGCAGCCCGCGCTGATCGCGCACTGATCGCGCACTGATCGCGCCCGGAGGACGGACATGGACTTCTCGCTCACGGAGACCCAGCAGGATCTGACCACGCTCATCGGTCAGATCCTCGGCGACCGCATGACGCTGCAGCACCTGAAGGCGGTCGAGCGCTCGGGCGACGCCTTCGATCGCGACACGTGGGGGGAGCTCGCGAAGGCGAACCTGCTCGGCGTCGCGATCCCCGAGGCGCACGGTGGGCTCGGCTTCGGCTTCCTCGACTTGTGCCTCGTGCTCCAAGAAGTCGGTCGCCACGTCGCGCCGCTGCCGCTCGTGCCGTGCCTCGTGTCGGCCGCGCTGCCGATCGCGCAGTTCGGCTCCGACGCGCAGCAGGCGTTGCTCGACGGCGTCACCGCGGGCACGACCGTGCTCACCGCCGCGCTCACCGAGCTGCTCAGCCCGACCGACGCGCCGACCACGACGGCGAAGGCCGACGGCGACGGCTGGCGCATCGACGGCGTGAAGTCGTGCGTGCCGTACTTCCACGTCGCGTCACACGTGCTCGTGCCCGCGACCGTCGACGACGACCTCGCGCTGTTCCTCGTGCCGACCGATGCTGCGGGGCTGCGCGCGACGCGTCAGGAGACCGAGAACTTCGAGCCCCAGTCACACGTCGAGCTCGACGGCGTGCGCGTGGGCGGCGACGCGCTCCTCGGCGAGGTTGCGCGCGGCCGCGAGATGCTCGATTGGACGCTGGCGCGCACAACGGTCGCGTTGTGCGCGATCGTGTCCGGCGTTGCCGACCGCGCGATGCGTATCACCGCGCAGTACAGCATCGACCGCAAGCAGTTCGACCGCCAGATCGCGACGTTCCAGGCGGTCGGTCAGCGCATGGCCGAGTGCTTCATCGACAACCAGGGCATCGAGCTCACGATGCTCCAGGCCGCAACGCACCTCGACGAGGGCCGCGTCGTGCCGCTCGAGGTCGCCACCGCGAAGTTCTGGGCCGCGGAGGGCGGCAGCCGCATCGGCCACGCCGCGCTGCACATCCACGGCGGCATCAGCATCGACGTCGACTACCCGATCCACCGCTACTTCCTCTGGATCAAGCAGATCGAGTTCACCCTCGGCTCGGCGTCGCCCTCCCTGCTGAAGATCGGCCGCGAGCTCGCCGACACCCCCGCGTAGCCCGACTTCTCCGCGTCTTCCCCCACGACCCGGGCACTTCTGTGCCCTTCCATTCCCCGTGGGGGAACTCAATGGACCAGAAGTCGGCGATCGCGGTCCTGGCGCGACTCGGCGTGCCATCCGTCGGCGCGTTCCGAGGACGCGACGCAGTGGCCGAAGGTGTCACGCGCAAACAGCTGGGCGCGTTCGCGCACGCGGTGCTCGTCGAGCGCGTGCTGCCGGACACGTATGTGCTGACGTCCGTCCCGCGCTCGCAGGAGCAGTCGTTGCGCGCGGCATTGCTCTGGGCCGGCGACGACGCGGCTGCGTTCGGGCGCTCGGCCGGCGCGATGTACGGACTGGAAGGAGTACGAGCGGCGTCTGCCGAGATCGTCGTCCCTCGCACGTTCCGTCCCCGCGACTCCAAGGTCGTCGTGCATCGCACCGTTGACGTCGCCGCCGCGATGGTTCGGACCTGGAACGGTGTTCGCGTCACCGGCGTCGAGGCGACCTTGGTCGCGCTGGCTGCGATCCTCGACGACGAGGCGCTCGAGATCGCGTGTGAGGACGCGCGTCGTCGCCGCCTGACCACGATCGCGGCGCTCCGCGCCTACTTGACCCGGCACGCGAAGCCCGGAGTCGCGGGGATCAGGCGGCTCCGCGCGCTGCTCGACGAGCTGGACCCGACGTTCGCTGCTCGCTCGACCCTCGAAGTGAAGACGCGCCGGTTGCTCGTCGCGCGCGGTCTGCGCGACTTCGTGCGCGAGTTTCCGCTCGAGTGGAACGGGCAGACGTATCGATTCGACTTCGCGTTTCCCGGGCCCCGCGTGATTCTCGAGACCAACGGTCGCCGCTGGCACGACGACGTGCGCGACTACGAACGCGACCAGCAGAAGTGGAGTGTCCCCGCGTTCCACGGCTTCCGCGTCGTGCTCGCCACGTGGGACAAGGTCACAGGTCGCCCCGACGACCTGCTCGCGGAGCTCGGCGCCGCCGGGATTCCGATGCGGATGCACCGAAGAGTGGCCCGTCGAGCAATTGACGGGTCGATCCGCTGAAGGCGGCGGCGGCTACGACGAGCGCGCGATCTCGAGCAGGCGGCGGGCGGGGTCGAGGTCGAAGGGGTCGCCCATCATCACGATCAGGTGGGTCGCGCCCGCGGCGAGGTACGCCTGCCAGTCGTCGACCTCGTTCGCGTTGATGCCGACCGTGCGCTCGATCTGCGAGGGGTTGCGATCGAGGCGCGCGCACCACTCGTCGAGCACGCGGCTCTTGGCCGCGTACCGGTCGGGCGGACCGAACGAGTTCCAGCCGTCGGCGTGCTGCGCGACGAGCCGCAGCGTGACCTTCTCGCCGCTGCCGCCGATGTGGATCGGCAGGTTGCCGACCGGCGCGGGATGCAAGCGTCCGAGTCGCTCCATGATCACCGGCAGCGACTCGCCGAGGTCACGCAACCGTGAAGGCGCGGTGCCGAACTCGTAGCCGTACTCGTCGTAGTCGCGCTCGAACCATCCGGAGCCGATGCCGAGGATGAAGCGACCACCGCTGATGTGATCGATCGTGCGCGCCATGTCGGCGAGCAGGTTCGGGTTGCGGTACGAGTTGCACGTCACGAGCGCGCCGATGCGCGCGTTCGTGGTGTCGGCCGCCATCGCCGCGAGCAACGTGTAGGCCTCGAAGTGCTCCGCGTCGGGCTCGCCGTACAGCGGATAGAAGTGGTCCCAGACCCAGATGCTGTCGAGGCCCATCTCGTCGGCGCGCTTCCACGCCGTGCGCAGCGCGTCGAGCGACGTCGCCTGCGGATGGAGTTGCACACCGACTTCGAAACGGGCCATGCGCCGCACCCTATCGACCGGGCGCGGTTCCTCCGACCGCGACCGCGACCGCGACCGCTACGGGTCGGTGAGCGGGTCGGTGAGCGTGTCGGTCAACGTGTCAGTGAGCGTGATGCGCCGGCCGCCCTTCTCGAGGACGATCGCAGCCTCGCCGGTCAGGAGTCGGCGGATCGGCTCGCCGACGGTCTCGAGTCGCCATCCGGTCGCGAGCCGACCGGTCCCGGCCGAGAGCAACGCGTTCAGGTCGGCACGCGTGGCGAGCAACGACGGCTCGAGGTCGAGCTCCGATGCGCGCTGCGACAGCCACGCCATGATCACCGTGACCGCGGGCGCGAGCGAGCGGTCGGTCGCGTCGCTCTCGGGCATCCGCAGCTCCGCGGGCGTGAGGTCGAGGCCCCGCGCGACCGCGGCGAGGATCGCCTGCGCGCTTCCGTCGCGCACGTGCCGGCCGTCGAGCCCGCGCACCGCCGAGAGGTCCTCGCGCGTGCGCGGCCCGCGGGCGATGATGCCCGCGAGCGCGAGATCGGGGAGCACGAACCGCGGCGGCAGGTCGGCGCGCTCCGCCTCGCGCTCGCGCCACGCCGACACCTCCTGCGCGACGCCGCGCGACTTGCCGCGCAGCTGCCGGCTCCCCTTGATGCGCCACCACGCGGTCTGCGGATCGGGACGACCCCGCACGCGCAGCCGCCGTTCCTCGCACTCGTCGATCGCCCACTCGAGCCGGCCTTCCTCGACGAGCCGGCCGACGAGCGAGTCGTAGATCGCGCCGAGGTACTCGACATCGGACGCCGCGTACGTGAGTTGGTCGGCGGTGAGCGGCCGGCGCGTCCAGTCGGTGAGGCGGTCGGCCTTGCCGAGGCGCACGTTGAGGATCCGCTCGCACAGAGAGGCGAGCGACGGGGTCCCGAAGCCGAGGAAACCGGCGGCGATCTGGGTGTCGAAGAGGTGCGCGGGCCGGACGCCGCAGGCCCGTTCGAGGATCGTGAGGTCCTGGTCGCCGGCGTGGGCGACCATCGTGCCGGGCCCACCGAGCACCTCGCCGAGGGGCGCGACGTCGACGAGGAGCGGGTCGATGACCGCGAGCCCGCCCGGCCACGCGACCTGCACGAGCGCGAGTCGCGGGTGGTACGTGCGCTCGCCTTGGAACTCGGTGTCGAGCCCGTAGCGGGGCTCGTCGCGAAGCACGCGGACGATCTCGGCGAGCTGGGAGGGCTCGTTCACGAGGAGGGCATCGGGCACGGTGCCAGCTTGCCCGATTCCCGACCGGCCGTGTGGCGGCCGCCGTCCGCGCGTCCGTGCCCACCCAAACGGGATACCTGCGCCGGTCGCCGGGCGTCGGCACAATGAGTGGTTCGCGGCGAGAGGACGCGCGTCATGGCGGCAGTGGTGGTCGACGGGGGGCTGCCGGTCACGCCGGGCCGCCGCGGCCTCCACCTCGTCGACCTCGAGAACCTGCTCGCCGACCCGTGGGCACGGGGACCCGCGGTCGGGCGCGCGCTCGACGAGTACCTCGAACGCGCCGACTTCCAACGCGGTGACCTCGTGTTCGTCGCCGGCAACCCGTGGCTCATGGTCGAGCTCGGTTGGTCGCACGCGGTCGACTGTCACCGCTTCGCGGCGCGCGGCCCGCAGGGTGCCGACCGCAAGCTCCTCGAAGCGTCGCCGATGGCGTGGGTGGCGCGCCGCTTCGACCGGCTGTCGGTCGGAAGCGGCGACGGCGTGTTCGCGGAGCGGCTCGGCGAAGCGTGCGCGCGCGGACTCGCCGTGCAGATCGTGTCGCGCCCCGACTCGTTCTCGTGCCGGCTCGCGCGCCTCGACGTGCCGACGGTCTGGTTCGACGATCAGCCGAGCCCGGCGCGCACGTCGGCGAGACGTTCGATCGACGCGAGCACCTCGCGCTGGTCGTCGACGAGATGCCGCACGATCACGTCGGTCGCGCCGAGCGTCGCGAGCGCGGCGAACGCGTCGGTCACCTGCGCGACGTCGCCCCAGACCGGCGCGTCGGTGTTGAAGCCGCGGTAACCGCCGCGCACGACCGATCCCGCCACGCGCTCCGCGTCGTCGGCGTTCGCGCCGACGTGTACGTCGCGTCGTACCGCGATCGTCCCCGGCTCGCGATCGTGCGCGGCGCAGCGCTCGCGGTAGAGGTCGACGAGCTGGCGGACCTGTTGGGGCGTCGCCTCGGGTCCGACGAGGAAACCGTCGCCGAGACGCGCGGCGCGGTCGACGGCCTTCGGTGCCGATGCGCCGATCCACACGGCGACGGGCTCCGGCGGCCGCGGCCCGATCCGCGCACCGCGCACGCGGTACGGACCGTCGGCGTCGACGGTCTCGCCCGCGAAGAGGCGGCGCATGATGTCGAGCGCGGCTTCGAAGCGCGACGGTCGCTGCTTGAGCTCGACGCCCATCGCGCCGAACTGATCGTCGCCGCCGCCGATCGAGCACTGGAGAACGAACGGTCCGTCGTGGATCGCGGCGAGCGTCCCGATCTGCTCGGCCGCGAGCACCGGATTCCACAGCGGGAGCAGCATGAGCACGCCGGCGGTGCGGCCGTGCCACTCGGCGAGCAAGCGACCGAGCATCGGCGTGTTCTGGTAGTAGGGCGCGCCCGTCGAGTGGTGATCGCCGACGAACAGCGAGTCGAGCCCGGCCGCGTGCGACGCGCGCGCCCGCTCGATCATGTGGCGCGCGCCGACGCGCACGTCGTCGACCAGGTACACGCTCTTCAGTGATGTTCCGATCCTCATGCTCGCATCCTTGTCCGGTCGCGCTCGCTGCGCTCGTGCCTGCGGGTCAACCGAGGTTCACGAGCCACGACAGGTGCACGTCGTCGAGCACGTTCGAGAGCTCGGCGTTCGCTCGGCTCAGCTTGTTGAACAGCAGCAGCACGCCGAAGACGCCGACGACGACGGCCGAGCCGACGACGATCGCGGGCAGGTGCCGCTTCACCCACGCGAGCGCGCCGGTGAGCCTGCCGAGCGCGAGCCCGCAGGCGAGGAAGGGCAGCCCGAGCCCGAGCGTGTACGCGACGAGCAGGGTGCCGCCGGCCCAGGCGCGGTGCGTGTCGGCCGCGATCGTGAGGATCGAGCCGAGCACCGGCCCGAGGCACGGCGTCCATCCGAACGCGAAGGCGGCGCCCGCGACGAGCGGTGCGGCGCGGCCGTAGCGCGTCACCTGCGGATGGAAGCGCAGCTCGCCGTACAGCCACGGCGCGCGCAGGAACACCGATCCCACGAGGAACAGCGCGAAGCCGAGCATCATCGCGCCGGAGACGCGCGTGAGGGTGTCCTGGTGGTGCACGAGCGTGCTGCCGATCGCCGACGCCGACAGGCCGAGCAGCACGAAGACGATGCCGAAGCCGAGCACGAACATGCCGGTCGTCACCGCGATCTCGCCCTGATAGCGGCGGGAGCCCTCGCGCAGCGTGACGAGGTCGAGGCCGGTGACGAGCGAGAGGTAGCCGGGCACGAGCGGCAGGACGCACGGCGAGAGGAACGAGATCACGCCGCCGCCGAACGCGAGCACGTACGCGAGCGGGCTGACGCTCGAGATGCGCTCCAGCGCGAGCAGCGGAATCACGGCCGCCATTGTCCCCGAACGGGGGTGGGCGACCGGAACCGCCCCTGGCGCCGTCGGTGCCTAGGCCGTCTTCGTCGTCGCCTTCTTGGCGCGCCTCGCCTTCGCGGCCGGGCGCGGCTTCGCGCCATTGCGCGGCGCGGTCACGGTCGCGGTCGCGAACAGCGCGGCGGTGAGCATGTCGACGAGGTTCACCACGAAGGCCTCGGCGTTGAGATGGCGCCGGCTCGTGATCGGATCCTCGAGCAGCCGCGCGTGGTCGGCCGTGAGATGCACCGACGTCTGCGCAAGCATGATGAGCCGTTCACGCGCGAGCGTCTCGGGCATCTCGCGCGTGAGCTCGCGGTACAGCAGTGCACCGGTGCGGACACCGGCGTCGGGCGCGGCCGACACCATCTCCTTCAGGTGCAGGTCGGGGAGCGATGCCATGCTCCCCATGATCTGCACCCACGCCCGTTCGCTCGGGCCGATCGCGAGGTAGTCGTTCGTCGGACGCACGAGCACCTCGACGAGCGCGCGCGCGTCGCGCGTGCCCTTCTGCTCGAGCACGTCGTCGAACAGCCGTTGCTGAATGCTCGCGATGCGCGGCAGGTGCCGCTCCATCAGCGCTTGGTACAGGCCCTCGCGGTCGCCGAAGTGGAACTGGATCGCGGCGGTGTTGCGCGCACCCGACGCGATCCGGACCTCGCGCAGCGAAACGCCCGCGATGCCGCGCTGGGCGAACAGGCGCTCGGCCGTATCGAGCAGATGATCCCGGGTCTTGTCACCACGTGCGCTCATCCGCCCCTCCCACTCCCTCTCGCATCATCACACGGTCGGACTCTCATGTTCAATACGGTTGCTTTAAAGAATGAAGTCAGTTGACTTCATCAGGGAACCCCGACGCGGCTCGGAGGCGATGCTGACACCCCTCCGGCGCGCGGCTAAAACGAGACGGTGACCCGCTGGGAACAGGCCGGCGTGCCCCGCGGCAACCGCTACGACGAGCGGTTCCGGGAGCTCGAGGCCCGCGGCGTCGACGTGCACGGCGAGGCGAGCTGCGTCGAGGCGCTGCTGCGCGAGCAGGGCGGCGCCGGCGCCGACGCCCCGCCGACGTCCGTGCTCGATGCCGGTTGCGGCACCGGCCGGGTCGCGATCGAGCTCGCGGCCCGCGGCTTCGACGTCGTCGGCGTCGATCTCGACCCGATCATGCTCGACGAGGCCCGGCGCAAGGCTCCCGATCTGGAGTGGGTGCTCGGTGACCTCGGCGCGCTCCGTCTCCGGCGCACCTTCGACGCCGCGGTGCTCGCCGGCAACGTGGTGATCTTCGTCGCCGCGGGTTCGGAGCGCGAGGTGCTCGGGTGCATCGCCGACCACGTCCGGCCGGGCGGCATCGTCGTCGCGGGGTTCCAGCTGACCGGCCGCCTCGCGCTCGCCGACTACGAAGCCGCAGTCGACGCGGCCGGCCTCGATCACGTCGCGAACTACGCGACGTGGGATCGACAGCCGTACGCGGGCGGTGACTACGTCGTCGCCGTCGGCCGTCGTCGCGCGCGCTGACATGCGGTGTCGTCGCGCGCGCGTCGGGCTCGTCGTGGCCATTGCCGCGCTCGTCTGCTTCGCGGCGGCGTGTTCGGGCCGCGATCGCTCGGATCCGACGACGTTCACGACGCCGCCGATCTCCTCGACGACGACCACCGCGGTGCCTTCGACCACGACGACGACATCGCCGCCACCGCCGCGTGCTGACCTCGCGGGACTCTCGCCGGGCTTCGGCATCACCGCGCTCCCACAGGCGGACTTCGACGCGACGTTCGACGCTATCGCGGCGACGCACGCGCGCTGGTTGCGTGTCGACTTCGACTGGTCGGTCATCCAACGCCACGGCGCAAGTAGTTACGACTGGTCGCGCACCGATCGCATCGTCGCCGCGGCGCGGGCGCGCCACCTCTCGGTCGACGCGCTCGCGTCGTACACACCCGCGTGGGCGCGGCCTTCGGGCACGCCCGACAAGAACCCGCCCATCGATCCCGACGACTTCGCGCGCTTTGTCAGCGCGGCCGCGCAGCGCTACGCGCCGACGGGCGTGACGACATGGGAGATCTGGAACGAGCCGAACGTGTCGACGTTCTGGTACCCGCGGCCGAACCCGCAGGAATACACCGCGTTGCTCGTGCGCGCGTCGGCCGCGATCAAGTCGGTCGAACCCAACGCGACGGTGATCACGGGCGGTCTGTCACCGGCCGCCGACTCGTCGAACGGCAGCGAGATCTCGGCGCTCACGTTCCTCGACGCGATCTACGCGGCCGGCGGCGGGCGCGCGTTCGACGCGGTCGCGTTGCACCCTTACTCGTTCCCGAACCTGCCCGACTTCGCGGCCGACTACAACACGTTCCTCGCGACGCCCGCGCTGCACCAGGTCATGGTCGACCATGGCGACGCGCTCAAGAAGATCTGGGGCACGGAGGTGGGCGCGCCGACCGAGGGCGGTGGGGGGGCGGTCTCCGAATCCGTGCAGGCCGAGATCGTCACGCAGGCATATCAGCGCTGGACCGAGTGGTCGTACACGGGTCCGCTGATCTGGTTCGCGTACGAGGACGCGGGCTCGAGCCCGTTCGACCGCGACGACCACTTCGGTCTCGTCGACACCGACGGCCGACCCAAGCCCGCGCTCGCCGCCTTCGACCAGGCCGTGCGGACTCTGCTCGCGCGGCAACCCGCGCCGTAACATCCCGCGCCCGTCCCGCTCACACGGAGGTTCCCGTGGTCGACATCAGCCGGATTCACGACCTGTCGGGGCGCGTCGCCGCGCTCACCGGCGCCGCCAGCGGCATCGGCAAGGCGACCGCGTTGACGCTCGGCGCCGCGGGTGCGTCGATCGTGTGCGCCGACATCGACGAGGCCGGCGCGCAGGCGACCGCCGACGAGATCGCGAGCGCGGGCAGCAAGGCGGTCGCGATGCGCGCCGATGTCACCAAGCGCGCCGATGTCGACGCGGTGGTCGACCGCGCGGTCTCGGAGTTCGGACAGCTCGACGTGATGGGCAACGTCGCGGGCGTGCCGTTCAACAAGATGGTCGTCGACGTGAGCGACGACGAGTTCGAGCGCATCCTCGCGATCAACCTGAAGAGCGTGTGGTACGGCTGCCAGGCCGCGCTGCGGGTGATGATCCCGCAGGGCTCGGGGAACATCATCAACATCGCGTCGGGCGCGATCGACACGCCCGCGCCGACGCTCGCGGTCTACGGGCTCACGAAGGCCGCGGTCGCGATGCTCACGAAGACCGTCGCGGTCGAGGGCGGCGCGCACGGCATCCGCTGCAACGCGCTCGCGCCGGGCGTGATCGAGACGAAGTTCTCGGCACAGCACTTCGTCGACGCCAAGGGCAACGTCGATCCCGAGCGGCTCGACAAGTACCGCACGCGCTTCGGTGCGCAGGCACCGGTCGGCCGGGTCGGCGAGGCCCAGGACGTCGCGTGGACGATCCTCTACCTCGTCTCCGACGCCGCCTCCTTCGTCACCGGCCAGATCCTCCGCCCCAACGGCGGCGTCTCGATGCCCTGGTAACGCGTCGACAAGTCGCCTCCCGCACCGATCAGATCGCGGGGAGGCGCACTTCGAAGCGCGCGCCGCCCAGCGGCGAGGCGCCGATCACGACGGCCCCGCCGTGTTGCTCGACGACACGCCACACGACCGCAAGACCCAACCCCGCACCCCCGTCGGCGCGCCCGCGCGCCTCGTCGAGACGGGTGAATCGGTCGAACACGCGCTCGCGATCCGCCTCCGGTACGCCCGGACCGTCGTCGTCGACGACGAGTACGAGCGCGCCGTCCTCGTTGCGCAACGAGACCGCGACCTGCGTCGCCGCGTGGCGCTGCGCGTTGTCGACGAGGTTGCGCACGACCTGCGCGAGCTGCCGCACGTCCCCCTCGACGCGACCCGCGCTCATGCCCGTCAGACTCAACGGCACGCGATGCGTGCGCGCGGCCTCGTCGAGCACGAGATCGTCGAGGTCGACGGGCGCGCGCCGCACCGGCCCCTGCGCCTCGTCGAGCCGCGCCAGCGCGAGCAGGTCGTCGACGAGGCGGCTCAACCGATCCGTCTCCGCGAGCGTGCGCCGCGCGACCGCGGGCCACTCCGCGTGCGCGGGCGCGGCCGACGCGACCTCGAGCTCGGTGCGGATCGTGCTCACCGGACTCCGCAGCTCGTGCGACGCGTCGGACACGAACGCGCGCTGGCGCGCCGACCCCTGTTCGAGACGATCGAGCATGCCGTTCATCGTGCGCGCCAGGCGCGCGATCTCGTCGTCGGTGCGGGGCACGGGCACTCGGCGATCCATCGTCGTCGCCGTGATCTCGTCGACCTGCAGCCGCAGCGCCTCGACGGGTCGCAGCGCCCGCCCGACGAGCACCCACACCACGGTTCCGACGAGCAGGATGAGGAACGGCGTGCCGATCCAGAGCGATCGTGCCAACGTGTCGACGCTGCGCCGCACCTCCGACGGGGTCGCGATCGCGATCGTGAACTTCTGATTCGGGAGCCGCACGCCACCCCACGCGACGTTGTAGTAGTTGCCGTCGGAGTCGCGCGCGGTCGACACGTGCGAGCGGCCGCTCAGCACGACCGAGAGTCGCGTGTTCACGCTGCCGGAGATCACGCTTCCATCGCGCGTGAAGATCTCGTAGTACACGGGCTCGGACCGCATCGTGACGTCGTACGGGCTCGTGCCGTTCTTCAACTCCGCCGCCACGCGCTGCATCGCGCGGCTCGTGTCGGCGTCGGCGCGCGCCTCGAGCGAGTTGCGCACCGTGTGCACGAGCGCGACCGACGCGCCCGCGAACGCGAGGCCGAACGCGAGCGTCGCCGCGATCGTGATGCGTACCCGCACCGGCTCGAACGGAGCCAGCAGCCGACGACGCCACGAGCTCGCCACGTCGACGGCTCCGCGCGCTCAGCTCGTGGCGTCGGAGACGATGCGGTAGCCCGCGCCCCGAACGGTGTGCAGCATGCGCGACTCGTGGCCGTCGTCGATCTTGCGCCGCAGATAGCCGACGTAGACCTCGACGATGTTGCGGTCGCCTTCGAACTCGGGACCCCACACCTCTTCGAGCAGCTCGTCCTTCGATGCGACCACGCCGTCGCGCCGCATCAACGCCTCGAGCAACGTGAACTCGCGGCGCGTGAGCTCGATCTCCTTATCGCCCCGCCGGCAGCTGCGGCGCGCGGGGTCGAGCACGAGCGAGCCGATGCGCATCGTGACGACCTTCGGCGCGCCCCGGCGCAGCAGCGCGCGCAGCCGCGCCACGAGCACGACGAACGAGAACGGCTTCGAGAGGAAGTCGTCGGCGCCGGTGTCGAGCGCCTCGGCTTCGTCGTACTCGCCGTCCTTCGCGGTGAGCATGAGGATCGGCGTCCACACGCCCTCGCCCCGCAAGGTCTCGCAGACCTTGTAGCCGTTCATCTTCGGCAGGAGGATGTCGAGGATGATGGCGTCGTAGCCGCCGTCACGCGCGCGGCTGAGACCGGTCAGCCCGTCGTGCGCGTATTCGACCTGGTAGCCCTCGCGGCGCAGGCCGCGACCCACCGCTTCGGCCAGCGGCACCTCGTCTTCGATCATCAGCACTCGCATGAGGGTTCTATTGTCGCGGCCCGCTGACCAGGACCGACGTCGCCCCTGAGCGCAACCTGAGGTGCCGGTCGCTCCGCGGGGACGACGACCGCAGGCGCGGTCCCGGCCGCGCCCCGTGGTACCGTGAACGTCGCGAGCACGGATTCGCGCTCGTGGGGTCATCCTCATTCGTTTCGCTCTCACGACGCGCGTTCGTCAGGGACCGGGCCGCCTGTAGGCGTGACCCATCACCACCGGAGCCGGTGGTGTCCCCGTCCCACGAACGAAAGCGACACCGTGACCCCGACTGGATTCGAGGCGCTCGGCGTCTCCGCCGACCTCACCGCGGCCCTGCACGCCGACGGCATCACCGAACCCTTTCCGATTCAGGCCCTCACGATCCGTGATGCGCTCGCCGGCCGCGACATCTGCGGCAAGGCGAAGACCGGGTCGGGCAAGACCCTCGCCTTCGGCATCCCGCTGATCGAGCGCGTGGGCACGGCTCGACCGAAGTACCCGAAGGCCCTCGTCCTCCTGCCGACCCGTGAGCTCGCGAACCAGGTGAGCTCGGTGCTCGAGCCTCTCGCCAAGGTGCGCGACCGCAGCGTCGTCGCCGTCTACGGCGGCGTGTCGATGGACCGCCAGATCCGTGCGCTGCAGCGCGGTGTCGACATCGTGATCGGCACGCCGGGTCGTCTCATCGACCTCATGGAGCGGGGCGAGATGTTCCTCGGCGACGTCGAGGCGCTCGTGCTCGACGAGGCCGACCGCATGGTCGACATGGGCTTCCTGCCCCAGGTGCAGAAGCTCCTCTACAAGATCGAGTCCGACCACCAGACGATGCTCTTCTCGGCGACGCTCGACGGTGCGATCGACCGCATCGTCCGTCGCTACCTCAAGGACCCGGTCGCGCACGAGGTCGTGTCGGAGGAGCTCACCGTCGAGCAGATGGCCCACGCGTTCCTGCTCGTGCACGAGATGGACAAGACGAAGGTCGTCGCGACGATCGTGCGCAACAACGACCGCACGCTGATCTTCACGCGCACCAAGCGCGGCGCGGACCGGCTGGTGCGGAACCTGGAGCGCGAGAAGATCGGTTGTGCCGCGATCCACGGCGACCTGCGCCAGGGCACCCGGGAGAAGGCGCTCGCCGACTTCACGAAGGGCAAGGTGCAGGCACTCGTCGCGACCGACGTCGCGGCGCGCGGCCTCGACATCGACGCCGTCGACGTGGTCGTGCACTACGACCTGCCCGAGGATCACAAGGCGTACCTCCACCGCTCCGGTCGCACGGCCCGCGCCGGCGCCACCGGCGTCGCGGTGTCGCTGTCGATGTGGAACGAGGAGAACTCGGTCCGCGTGCTGCAGAAGCGGCTCGGCCTCGCGCAGCCGATCATCGAGGTCTTCTCGAACGACGCCCGCCTCGCCGATCTGCCGACGCTTGCGTCCGAGGGTTCCGCCGAGCTCGTCTCGCCGTAGTCCGAGCTACCGCGTCCCGTAGGCGCGGCGGTCGGGATCCTCGCGTGTGATCTGCACGTGCGACTCGACCGGCTTCCCGACGCGCGTCCCGGTTCGATAGCGACCGTCGACGATCGGCAACGAGCCTCGTCGCATCATCTCGCGCGCTTCCCGGCGGCGCGCGAGGCGACGCGCACGGGCGCGACGAACCGCGCGCACCCGCAGGACATAGAGGAGCGCGAGCACGAGCAGGAGGACGACGATCACGATCGTCTTCCGCGACAAGCCGTGACCGGCCTTCTTCGCCGCGGTCGACGCCGCGCTCCCGAGTGGCGCGCCCACCGCGCCGTTCGCCGTCGTCGGATGGCCGCTGGTCGCGGTGGGCGCCGCGGTCGTCGTCGGCGTCGTCGGCGACGCCGACCCGAGGGCCGCACCCGCAGATCCTGTGGAACCCGTCGCGAGCTGCCGGAACCCGGTGAGCTGCGCGGACCGCTGTGCGTACGTGACGACGCGCACCGGCGGGAGACTGCCGTCGGTGCCGGGCGCCGCCGAGTGCGAGAAGCCCTGATCGAGCAGGTTCTCGGCCCAGCCGTACGCGTCGACGGTGTCGAGCACGACCGCGATCAGCGTGCGGCCGTTCCGGGTCGCGGTCGCGATGAGGGTGTGGCCGGCCTTGTTCGTGAAGCCGGTCTTGAACCCGTCGGCCCCCGCGTAGAGGTGCTCGCTCACCAGCTTGTTGTGGTTCGTGAGGTGGTGCTGGATCCCGCCGGGGCCGACGAACGAGAACTCCGGCGCCCCCGCGAGGTTCGCGAGCAGCGGAACCGAGAGCGCGTTCCGGGTCGAGATCGCGATGTCGTACGCGCTCATGACGGGCCCGCCGCCGTACGCGTTGCCGTCGTCGAGACCCGCGGGGTCGGCGAACGTGCTGTCGCGCAACCCGAGCTGCGTCGCGGTCGCGGTCTCGGCCTTCACGAAGTTCTGGACCGTGCCCGACGTCTGGAGCGCGATCGCCCACGCGGAGTCGTTCGCGGAGACGATGAGCAGGGACGCGAGCGCGTCGGTGAAGCTCCACGCCTGCCCGACCTGCATGTTGATCTTGCTCGCGGGTTGGTTCGCGGCCTGGGCCGTCACGTGGATCATCGCGTTCGGAGGCAGACGCTCGACGGCGGTGAGCGCGGTCATCACCTTCGTGGTGCTCGCGGGCGGCAACGCGACGTGCTCGTCGTGCTCCGAGAGGATCGCGCCCGAGATCGCGTCGGCGACGATCCACGCGTGGGGCGGCGGCGCGGTGACGGTCGCGGCATTCGCGTGGGTGACGCCGACGACCGGGCTCACCCCGAGGACGAGCGCGGCAAGGCAGCACGAGAACGCGGCCAGCCCCCGGCCGGCTCGAAGGGCCATCGGAACGAGGTTATCGGTGCCGGTCCGCCGAGCGGGTCGTGGCAGGATGGGCGCCGATGAGCCGGATCTCCCAGCGGATCGCCGCGATCAAGGAATCGGCGACGCTGGCGGTGGACGCCAAGGCCAAGGCATTGCAGGCCGCGGGTGAGGACGTCATCGGCTTCGGCGCCGGCGAACCCGACTTCCCGACGCCCGCGCACATCGTCGACGCGGCCGTCGCGGCGTGTCGTGATCCGCGCAACCACCGTTACACGCCGACGCCCGGCATCTCCGAGCTGCGCGAGGCGATCGCGCACAAGACGAAACGCGACTCCGGCTACGACGTCGCCGCGGGCCAGGTGCTCGTCACGAACGGCGGCAAGCACGCGGTGTACACGACGTTCCAGGTGCTCCTCGACCCGGGCGACGAGGTGCTGTGCCCCGCGCCGTACTGGACCACCTATCCCGAGGCGATCACGCTCGGCGGCGGCGTGCCCGTCGTCGTGCCGACCGGCGAGGCGCAGGGCTTCCGCGCCACGGTCGACCAGCTCGACGCCGCGTGCACCGATCGCACGAAGGCGCTGCTCTTCGTGTCGCCGAGCAACCCGACCGGCGCCGTCTACGCCCCCGAAGCGGTCGAGGCGATCGGCCGCTGGGCGCTCGACCGCGGCATCTGGGTGATCACCGACGAGATCTACGAGCACCTCACGTTCGGCGAACACCGGTTCTCGTCGCTGCCGACGATGGTGCCCGACCTCGCGGAGCGCTGCATCGTGCTCAACGGTGTCGCCAAGACGTACGCGATGACCGGTTGGCGGGTCGGCTGGATGATCTCGCCACCCGACGTCACCGCCGCCGCGATCAACTTCCAGTCGCACTCCACGTCGAATGTCTCGAACGTCGCGCAGCGCGCCGCGCTCGCCGCGGTTGCCGGCGACCTCGTCGCAGTGGGGGAGATGCGCGACGCGTTCGAGCGCCGGGGTCGCCTCATGCACTCCCTGCTACAGGGCATCGACGGCGTCCGCTGTCTCGAGCCCGAAGGCGCGTTCTACTGCTTCCCGTCCTTCGAGGCGCTGCTCGGACGCGAGATCGGCGGCCGCACGATCGCGTCGACCCTCGACCTCTGCGCGCTCCTGCTCGACACCGCGAAGGTCGCCATCGTTCCGGGCGAGGCGTTCGGTGCTCCCGGTTACGCCCGGCTTTCCTTCGCGCTCGGCGACGACGACCTCGGTGAAGGTCTGCGCCGGATCGCGACCGCGCTCGGGTCGTGAGAACCGAACGTTTGAGGAGACGGCGTGGCTGAATCCCGACGCGTGCTGATCGCCGAGCCCATCGCGGCGCGCGGCCTCGACCTGCTCCGCGAGGAAGGGCTCGTCGTCGACGAGCAGATCGGGCTGTCGAAGGACGAGCTCATCGCGGTGATGCCCGGTGTCGCCGCGCTCGTGATCCGGAGCGCGACGAAGGTCGACGCCGACCTGCTCGCGGCCGCGCCCGACCTCGTCGTCGTCGGTCGCGCGGGCATCGGTCTCGACAACGTCGACGTGGCCGAGGCGACGCGCCGCGGCGTGATGGTGGTGAACGCGCCGCAGTCGAACGTGCTCTCGGCCGCGGAGCACACGCTCGCGTTGCTGCTCGCGCAGGCGCGCAACGTGCCGCAAGCCCACGCCGATCTCGTCGCGGGCCGGTGGAACCGCAGTCGCTGGGAAGGCGTCGAGCTCAACGGCAAGACGCTCGGCATCGTGGGCCTCGGACGCGTCGGCGTGCTCGTCGCGCAGCGCGCGAGCGCCTTCGGCATGCGCCTCATCTCGTACGACCCGTTCGTGAGCGCCGATCGTGCGCGCCAGCTCGGGGTGCAGCTCGTCGCGTCGGTCGACGAGCTCGTCGCCGAAGCCGACTTCGTGACCGTGCACCTGCCGAAGACGGCCGAGACGATCGGCCTCATCAACGCCAAGGTGCTCGCCAAGGCGAAGCCGGGGCTGCGCATCGTCAACACCGCGCGCGGCGGCATCGTCGACGAGGCCGCGCTCGCCGACGCGGTGCGCGACGGTGTGATCGCGGGTGCCGGGCTCGACGTGTTCGCAACGGAGCCGACCACCGAGTCCCCGTTGTTCGAGCTGCCCTCCGTCGTCGTCACACCCCACCTCGGTGCGTCGACGGTCGAGGCGCAGGACAAGGCCGGCAACACGATCGCGGAGCAGGTCGTGCTCGCGCTCAACGGCGAGTTCGTGCCGTTCGCCGTGAACGTGAACGCGTCGGAAGCTGCGGAGACACTGCGGCCGTACCTGCCGCTGGCCGAACGTCTCGGCCGGCTCTTCACCGCGCTCGCGGGCGCCGCGCCCGAGACCGTCGACGTCAACTTCGAAGGTGCCATCGCCGACTACGACTGCCGCGTCCTCACGCTCTCGGTGTTGAAGGGTCTGCTCTCGCAGGTCGTCGACGAGCCGGTCACGTTCGTGAACGCGCCGCAGCTCGCGGAGGAGCGCGGCGTCACCGTGCGTACGACGAGCTCTGCGTCGGCGCGCGACTACGTGAACCTCGTCACCGTGCGCGGCATCGCCGACGGCCGTCCGACCCATGTTGCGGGCACGCTGTACGGAAAGTCCGACGCGCCGCGCATCGTCGGCTTCGACGAGCACATCGTCGACCTGCCGCCGTCGAGCCACATGCTGGTGGTGCGCAACGACGACGTGCCCGGTGTCATCGGCATGGTCGGCTCGGTCCTCGGTGCCGCGGGTGTGAACATCGAGGACATGGACGTCGGCCGCAGCGCGTCGGGCGCCGCGGCGATGATGGCGATCTCCACGAGCTCCGCCGTGCCGGCCGCCGTGATCGACGACCTTCGCTCGCGGCCCGGCATCTTCGACGCAAAGGCCATTGAATTGGGCTGATCTCTCTGGTCGCGCCCGCTCCGCTCGCGCTCCTCGACGCGGGACGGGAGGGAGCGAGGCCGCGTGCTCGCTCCGCTCACCGCTCCGAGCTTTCGTATCGCTTGCGCAGCCTTTCGCCTCGGTTTCATTGGGTTTTTCCGCACGCTGTGCGGCGCGCGCGCACTCATACACTCCGGCCGGTTCGGCGCCCTCCGCGGCGAACACGATCCGGGGGTGGGCATGCGCGCGTCGGCACGCAGCTTCGGTCTTGTGGGTGTGTTCGCGTTGATCGCGACGCTCGGTGTACCGCGCGTCGCGTACGGCGCGACCGCGCCGGGAAGCCCGCGCAACCTTGCGGTCGTCGTGAACGCGGTCGATCGCGGGAGCGGCAACGCGTCGATGACCGTGTCGTTCGACGCTGCGAACACGGGCGGGCCGACCGATCACTACGAAATCGCGGAGTGCGCGATCCCCGGTGGCAGCCTGACCTGTCCCGGATCCTTCGCGAACCTGCCGGACGTGCCCGCGGGTCCGTCGCACGTCGTGATCCCGAACGTTCCCTGCCCGGACGCGACGGCGACGTGCGTGATCCGCATTCGCGGCGTCGACAGCACCGACACGATGTTCAGCGGCTTCAAGACCGCGCAGCCGTCGCCGTGGGCGCCCTACGCCGTGACCGCGAGCCAGGGCCCCGCCGCGGGCCAGGTGACGTTGCAGTTCCAGGGTCCGAGCGAGTCGGGCGTCGCCGGCCCCGGCAGTCGCCACTACGTCGCGTTCGTGTGCACCGCGAGCTGCGGCAGCGACGCGGGCTGGTCCGACTCGGGCCTCGTGATCCCGTATCCACCTGCGGGCACCGGTCCGTTCTCGTCGCCGGCGTACAACTGCGGTGCGAACGTGACGTGCCAGTTCCGCATGCAGTTCGTCGACGCCGCCGGCGCCATCAGCACGCTGTCGGGGCCGGTCGTCACGGCGTCGGGTCCCGTGCTCACGATCGACCAGCCCGCACCCGGTGCCGTGACGAACGACCCGACCGTCGCGGGCACGTGCTCCGTCGGCGACGGGACCGTGACCGCGACCGTGAACCCCGGCGCGAACGTGTTCACCTCGCCGTGCAGCGGCGGCGGAACCTGGTCGGTGTCGATCGCGTCGCTGGCCGACGCCGTGTACACCGTGAGCGCGACGCAGGCGGCCTCGCCCCTGACGGCCGGACCCGTCTCGTTCACGTACGACACCACGCCGCCGGCGACGACCGACAACACCGCGGCGGTCGCGGGCTGGCATCAAGGCGCGGTGACGGTGACGTTGTCGCCGAGCGACAACCTGTCGGGCGTCGCCGCGACCCACTACACGACCGACGGCTCGACGCCGACGACCGGCTCGGCGAGCGGCACGAACGTCAACCTGAGTGCCGACGGCGTCTACACGATCAAGTACTTCTCGGTCGACAACGCGGGCAACGCCGAGGCCGTCAAGACCGCGAGCACGCCGGTCATGATCGACCAGACCGCGCCCGTCGTGTCGTTCACGCCCGCGAGCGGAACGTTCGTCGGACCGGACCGATGGGCCGTGCAGTGCGCGACGGTCGGCGTGTGCGGCACGGTGAGCGACGCGACATCCGGTGTCGCGACGATCGGACCCGCGACCGTGCGGCGTTCGAGCGACGGGTTCTATTGGAACGGCACCGCGTTCAAGGTAACGGTCGCGAATGCGCCGCTCACGCGCTCGGGCAACTCGTGGAGCGTCGCGCTCGCGTCCTCGAAGTTGAACGACGGCGTCTCGTACACCGTGGCCGTGTCGTCGACCGACGTCGCCGGAAACTCGGTGACGTCGTCGGCGACATTCACGTACGACAAGACGAAGCCGGCGCCGACGAGCATCGCGACCGCGAACAACGACGGGACGATCGCGGTCGGCGACACGTTCGCGGTGACGTTCTCGGAACCGATCGATCCCGCGTCGGTCCCCAGCACGACGACGCTCACGATGACGCGCACGGGAAGTCAGAAGACGAAGTACGAGATCACCGGAGTGACGAGCGGCGCGCTCGCGACGAACGCGACCGGCTACGTCACCTCGGCGTCGGGGACACGCACGATCACGTACAACGCATCGGTTGCGGTGAGCGGCAGCACCGTGACGGTCACGGTCACGAGTGGGTGCACGAGTGGATGCGCGTTCGTCGCGACCGGTCCGTCGGCGGGCAGCATCAACTACAAGGCCCCCGCGACGATCGCGGACCTCGCGGGGAACGCGTCCGCGGCCACCGGCATCAACAGCGCCACGGTCGTCATGTTCTGAGGAGCGCTCTGCGGCTCGTCGTCCCGGCGGTGTTTGACCGACCCGCCGGGAACGGGCACACTGTCCGGGCTATGCGTGACGTCTTCGGCACCTACTTTCTGACCGACGGACTCCTCCTTACGTAGCCGCGAGCGCCTCCCGGTGCTCGCAGACGCCTCCCGCGCCTCCCGGCCGGGGGGCTTTTTCGTGCCCCGGGATCGTGCAATCGGCCCGAATGCCGAATGAGAACCCGACCCCCCTTGGAGGGCGAGATGGACCAGGTACGGATCTTCGACACGACGCTGCGGGACGGCGAGCAGTCGCCCGGCATCTCCCTCGACGTCGTCGAGAAGCTCGAGATCGCGGAGCAGCTCGCGCGCCTGGGCGTCGACGTCATCGAGGCGGGGTTCCCGATCGCGAGCGACGGCGACTTCGAGTCGGTCGAGGCGATCGCGAAGGCCGTGCGCGGTCCGATCATCACGGGTCTCTCGCGCACCGGCTTCAACGACGTCGATCGCGCGTGGGAAGCCGTGCGCCACGCGGCGAAGCCACGCATCCACATCTTCATCGCGACGTCCGCGATCCACATGGAGAAGAAGCTGCGGATGACGCCCGATCAGGTGAAGGCCGAGACGGCCGCCTCGATCGCGCGTGCGAAGGGTTACCTCGACGACGTCGAGTTCTCGCCCGAGGACGGTTCCCGATCCGACGTCGAGTTCATGTGCGAGGTGCTCCAGATCGCGGTCGACAACGGCGCGACGACCTTGAACATCCCCGACACCGTCGGCTTCGGTGTGCCCGAGGAGTACGGCAAGCTGATCCGCCACGTCATCGAGACCGTCAAGGGCGACTTCGTCGTGTCGACGCACTGTCACGACGACCTGGGTCTCGCGGTCGCGAACTCGCTCGCCGGTGTCGCGAGCGGCGCGCGTCAGGTGGAGTGCGCGATGAACGGACTGGGGGAGCGCGCCGGCAACGCCGCGCTCGAAGAGGTCGTCATGGCGATCAAGACGCGCGGCGACTACTTCGGTGGGCTGCACACCGGCGTCCAGACCGAAGAGCTCGCGCGTACGTCGCGCATGGTCTCCCGCCTCACCGGCTACCACGTGCAGTTCAACAAGGCGGTCGTCGGTCGCAACGCGTTCGCGCACGAATCGGGGATCCACCAGCACGGTGTGCTCACCGACCGTGAGACCTACGAGATCATCGACGCGTCGACCGTCGGTCAGGAAGCCGCTCAGATCGTCATGGGCAAGCACTCCGGCCGGCACGCGTTCTCCGACACGCTCAAGAAGATGGGTCTGCACCTGCAAGGCGACGCGCTGAACTCCGCGTTCGTGCGCTTCAAGGAGCTCGCCGACCGCAAGGTCGACATCACCGAGGCCGACCTCGAGGCGATCGTGGCCGAAGAGCTCGGCACCGGTGCCGTGCACCGCTTCTCGATCGCGGAGCTCGAGGTACACGGCGGCACTTCGGTGCCCGCGACCGCGCGCATCGTCCTCGCCGACACTTCGAACGGCAAGGTCGAGGCGACCGGCACGGGCAACGGCATGGTCGACGCCGCGATGAACGCAGTGTCGGAGGCCAGCGGCGTCCGGAGCGATCTGCGCGACTTCCAGGTGTCGTCGGTGACGAGCGGCGGTGACGCGCTCGGTGCGGTCGTCGTGCAGCTCGTGCACGACGGTCACAAGGCGACCGGCCGCGGCGTCGCGACCGACGTCGTCGAGGCCTCGGCGCGCGCCTACCTCAACGCGGTGAACAAGATCGTGCGGTTGCGGGAACGGGGTGCGCCGGCGGAGGACCGCGCGCACGACGGACCGTGATCATGGTCGCATCCGCATGCGCTTCGGCGTCGTGTCGCGCACTGATCACGCTCGTTGCGGCTGCTCCGTGACCGTCGTCAACCGCTGGACCGAGCCGGACTGGGCGAACGACTACCTCGAGCATCGCGACTCCCTTCCTCATCGGGAGGAGGGACACGCGGTCCTCGCGGAGATCGTCGCCGCGACCGCGCCGGTCACGCGGGTCCTCGACCTCGGAACCGGTGACGGCTTCACACTGGGTCGCGTGCTGCTCGCGCGGCCCGAGGCCACCGGTGTCGGCATGGACTTCTCGCCCGAGATGCTCGAGCGGGCGCGGGCCCGCTTCGGCGACGACGCGCGCGTCGAGATCGTCTCGCACGATCTCGAGCAGCCGCTGCCGCACGGGCTCGGCGAGTTCGATCTCGTCGTGTCGAGCTTTGCGATCCACCACTGCGCGCCGGCGCGTCAGCGCGAGCTGTACAGCGAGGTGCTCGCGTTGCTCGCGCCGGGCGGCCGCTTCGCGAACCTCGAGCACGTCGCGTCGCCGACGCCCGCGCTCCACGCCGCGTTCCTCGCCGAGCTCGGCATCACGCCCGAGGACGAGGATCCTGCGAACCAGCTCGTCGGGCTCGAGACTCAGCTCGGCTGCCTGCGCGACCTCGGCTTCGCGGAGGTCGAGTGCTTCTGGAAGTGGCGCGAGCTCGCGCTGCTCTCGGGCGTGCGGCCCGTCTGACGGGGCCTGCGCGGTTCCCCGCATGAGCGCGCGAGCGGAGCGAGCAGCGCGGCCTGGATCGAGGGTCGAGGCGTCAGGAGCCGCGAGCGAAGCGAGTGCGACGAGAAGTCACGGCGCGACCGACGGCGCCCACGATGGGCGGGTCGACTCGTAGGCCGTGATCTCGTCGGCGTGCGTGAGCGTGATGCCGATGTCGTCGAGACCTTCGAGTAGGCGGTGCTGCGTGAAGTCGTCGAGCGTGAACGGCTCGTCGATGCCGAGCGCGGGCGCGGCGAAGCGGCGCGCCTCGACGTCGACGACGAGCTCGATGCCGGGATCCTCGTCGAGCGCGGCCTGCAGGCGCTCGACGACCTCGGCCGGCAGCACGACCGGCACGAGCCCCATCTTCAGGCTGTTGTTGCGGAAGATGTCGCCGAAGCGCGGCGACACCACCGCGTCGAACCCGTAGTCCTGCAGCGCCCACACCGCGTGCTCGCGCGACGAGCCGACGCCGAAGTTCGGACCCGCGACGAGGACCGTCGCCCCGTCGTAGCGCGACTGGTTCAACACGAAGTCCGAGCCCTCGCGCCATTCGGAGAAGAGCCCCTCGCCGAAGCCGGTGCGCGACACGCGCTTCAGCCAGTCGCTCGGGATGATCTGGTCGGTGTCGACGTCGGAGCGCGTGAGCGGGATGCCCCGACCCGTGATGACTCGAACGGCTTTCATCAGATGGCTCCGAGGTCGTCGGGAGTCGCGAAGTGGCCGGCGATGGCAGTCGCCGCGGCGACGGCGGGGGACACGAGGTGGGTACGGCCGCCGCGACCCTGGCGCCCTTCGAAGTTGCGGTTCGAGGTCGACGCGCAGCGCTCGCCGGGCGCGAGCTTGTCGGGGTTCATCGCGAGACACATCGAGCAGCCGGGCTCGCGCCAATCGAACCCGGCGGCGCGGAACACCTCGTGCAGACCCTCGCGCTCGGCCTGCACCTTCACGGCCATCGAACCGGGGACGACGAGCGTGCGCACGCCTTGCTTCACGTGTCGGCCGTGCGCGACCGCGGCCGCGGCGCGCAGATCCTCGATACGCGAGTTGGTGCACGAGCCGATGAAGACGGTGTCGACCGCGATGTCGCGCATCGGCGTGCCCGCCTTCAACCCCATGTAGCCCAGCGCGCGCTGCGCAGCGTCGCGGGCGTCGGGATCGGCGAACGAGTCGGGCGAGGGGACGGCGTCGTCGATGGTGATCGTCTGTCCGGGGTTCGTACCCCACGACACGCCCGGTCGCAATGTCGCGGCGTCGAGCGAGACCGACGTGTCGAACGTCGCGTTGTTGTCGGTCTCGAGCCTGCGCCAGTCGTCGAGCGCGTGCTCCCACGCCGTGCCCTTCGGCGCGAACGGGCGACCCTCGAGGTACGCGAACGTCGTGTCGTCGGGAGCGATCAGGCCGGCGCGCGCGCCCGCCTCGATCGTCATGTTGCACACGGTCATGCGGCCTTCCATCGAGAGCGCGCGGATCGCGCCGCCGCGGTACTCGATGACGGAACCGATCCCGCCGCCGGTTCCGATGCGGGCGATGATCGCGAGGACGATGTCCTTCGCCGTCACGCCGGCCGGCACCACACCGTCGACGGTGACCTGCATCGTGCCCGGCTTGCTCTGCGGCAGCGTCTGCGTCGCGAGCACGTGCTCGACCTCGCTCGTGCCGATGCCGAACGCGAGGGCACCGAACGCGCCGTGCGTCGACGTGTGGCTGTCGCCGCACACGATCGTCATGCCCGGTTGCGTGAGTCCCTGCTCGGGCCCGATCACGTGCACGATGCCTTGGCCCGCGTCACCCATCGCGTAGAGACGGATGCCGAACTCGGCGGCGTTGCGCGCGAGCACGTCCATCTGCTCCGCGGAGATCGGATCCTCGAGCGGACGGTCGAGGCCGGTCGTGGGCACGTTGTGGTCCATGGTCGCGACCGTGAGGTCGGGGCGACGGACCGTGCGTCCGTTCATCCGCAGGCCGTCGAACGCCTGCGGCGACGTGACCTCGTGCACGAGGTGGAGATCGATGTAGAGGAGGTCGGGCTCGCCCGCGGCGCGGTGCACCACGTGGCGTTCCCAGAGCTTCTCGGAGAGGGTCGGCATGGGCGGGACCTCGGAGCTTGTCCACATTGTGGAATACTGATCTGTATGTTGGACAGCATAGACCGGCGAGCCGAGCCCGGTCCGACGACCGCGGTGCAGACGCTCGACCGCGCGGTGCAGCTGCTCGCGATCGTGGCCGACGAGGGACCGATCGGGGTCGCAGGGCTCGCGACCGCGACCGGGCTCACCCGCCCGACCGTCCACCGGCTCGTCGGCGCGCTCGAAGCCCACGGCCTCCTCGGACGCGACGGCGACGGCCGGCTCCGCCTCGGCGGCCGGCTCGTCGGTTGGGGGGCGCGGGCGGCGCGATCGCTCGTCCTCGCGCAGGACGCGGGCCCGATTCTCGACGGGCTCCTCGCCGAGACCGGCGAGAGCGCGCAGCTCTACGTGCGCGAGGGCGACCGGCGGGTGTGCGTCGCCTCGGCCGAGCGACCGAGTGGGCTGCGCGACACCGTGCCGCTCGGCGCGTCACTCCCGCTGACGGCGGGTTCGGGGGCGAAGGTCCTGCTCGCGTGGGGCGCCGACGCCGATCGCTTCCCGACCGTGCGCGCCGCGACGCTCGCGCAGGTCCGACAGCGCGGGTGGGCCGAGAGCGTCGGCGAGCGCGAGGCCGGGGTCGCGAGCGTGAGCGCACCCGTGCGCGACGAGGCCGGCTCGGTGGTCGCCGCGATCAGCGTGAGTGGACCGGTCGAACGGCTCGGCCGGCACCCCGGGCGGCGCCTCTCGGCGCCGGTGCTCGCCGCCGCGGCCGCGCTCGAACGGCCTCGGTAGCGTCACCCGGTCGAAACGGAGTGGAAACACACGGTCCTTACCGTGATCTCCATGGACGTCGAGATCCTGCGCTGGCCCGACGAATTCGAATACGTCGAGCGGCTCCGCACCGAGGGCGTGCCCCGGCTGCTCCTCCTCGACGGCGACACGCCGCCGCCCCCACCGACCGATTGTCTCGAGGACTGGGTCCGCCTGCCCGCAGCCGAGACCGACATCGCGGCGCGCACGTCGGCGCTGCGGCGCGGCGTCGAGCGGCACGGCGCGCGCCCGACGCTCGACGGCGACGGCATCATCCGCTTCCGCGAGCGCTGGGTCGGGCTGTCACCCGTCGAACGGTCGCTCGCGGGCGCGCTCGTCGAACGACTCGGCGCGGTCGTCGGCCGTGAGCCGCTGGCCCAGCGCGCGTGGCCCGGCGGTCTGCCGACGCGCAACGCGCTCGACGTGCACATGCTCCGGTTGCGACGGCGGCTCTCGCCGATCGGACTCGAGGTTCGCACCGTCCGCTCGCGCGGCTACGTGCTCCAGGCGATGACGATCAACGGCAACGGTGCGCATTGAGTCGAGCCCGCGCCCGGAGCGAACGTCGCCGCGACGAACGGAAACCGACGCGGGGCGTACCGCGACGACGTCGACTGCGAGCTCGCGCTTCAACCGCCGGTACATGACGGTCGCGAGAGCGTCGGCCCGCGGCTGCGGTATGCCGAGCGCCGCCGGTAGAGGCGGCGTCCACGCAGAGTCAGCCGGGTCGAACGCTGACGACCTCGACGGAGAGCTCACGCTTGGGGCCCTCGTACTTCACGGTCACGCCCGGCTTCGCGCCGAGGAGCGCCTGACCGAGCGGTGAGCTCGTCGACAGCACGTCGTAGACGTCGTGGCGCTCTTCGATCGATCCGACGAGATAGGTCTCGGTCGCGTCGTCACCTTCGTAGCGCAGCTCCACGAGCACACCGGCCGCGACGACCTCGCCGTTGCTCGTGTGCTCGACGATCACCGCGTCGCGCAGCAGCGCCTCGATCTGGCGGATGCGCGCCTCGTTGTGACCCTGCTCGTTCTTGGCCGCGTCGTAGTCGGCGTTCTCCTTGATGTCACCGTGTTCGCGAGCCTCTTCGATCCGATGCGAGATCTCGCGCCGACCGTGCGTCGTGCGCTCCTCGAGCTCCTGACTGAGGCGCTCGTGGGCATCGCGGGAGAGTGCTTGCTCCATCCGTCGAGGGTAGCGGCTGACTGCCGCGAAGCGGTCCTCGTGTCGGGGCTCGCGAGAACTCGGCGTGGCCTGACACCAGGACCGATACACTCGCCGGCAATGACTCACCGCTCCTTCGTCGTAGTCATTTCCTAGCGGGCGCCGGACCTCCGGCGTTCGCGGCGACCGTCCACCATTGGTGGGCGGTTTTTCGTTGTCTGAGCCGGTTGCAGCCGGCGGAAAGGACGCTCGTCGTGCACAGGGTCGCAGTCATCGGCGGCGACGGCATCGGGCCGGAAGTGACGGCCGAGGCATTGAAGGTCGTGCGCGCGGCCGGCGTCGCGCTCGACACGACGTCGTACGACCTCGGCGGCGCGCGCTACCTGCGGAGCGGCGAGGTGCTGTCCGACGCGGTGCTCGACGAGCTGCGCGGCTTCGACGCGATCCTGCTCGGCGCGGTCGGCACACCCGACGTTCCTCCCGGTGTCCTCGAGCGCGGGCTGTTGCTGAAGTTGCGCTTCGCGCTCGACCTCTTCGTGAACCTGCGCCCGTTCCGCGCCGGCAAGAGCGCGCTCAACGACGGTGTCGACTTCGCCGTCATCCGCGAGAACACCGAGGGCACGTACGCGGGCGAGGGCGGGTTCCTGCGCCAGGGCACGCCGCGCGAGATCGCGACGCAGGGCTCGGTGAACACGCGCTTCGGCGTCGAGCGTTGCGTGCGCTTCGCCTTCGACCTCGCGCGCTCGCGTGATCGCAAGCACCTCACGCTCGTGCACAAGACGAACGTGCTCACCTTCGCCGGAGATCTCTGGCAGCGCACCTTCGACGAGGTCGCATCCGAGTACTCCGACATCGCGACCGCGTACAACCACGTCGACGCGGCCTGCATCCACATGGTCGCCGACCCCGGTCGTTACGACGTGATCGTCACCGACAACCTGTTCGGCGACATCCTCACCGACCTCGCGGGCGCCGTCTCCGGTGGCATCGGGCGCGCGGCGTCGGCGAATCTCAACCCGGCGCGGACCGGTCCGTCGCTCTTCGAGCCGGTGCACGGCTCGGCGCCCGACATCGTGGGCACCGGGAAGGCCGACCCTCGGGCCGCGATCATCTGCGCGGCGATGATGCTCGAGTTCCTCGACGAGCCGGACTCCGCCGCAAGGGTACGGAAGGCCGTTGCGGCGTCCGAGGAGACAGCAGGCACGACGAGCGAGCTCGGCGACGACATCGCAGGAAGGGTGTAACGGTCATGCCAATTCAGAAGGTCGACCAGATCTGGATGGACGGCAAGCTCGTCGCGTGGGACGACGCCAAGATCCACGTGCTCACCCACACCCTGCACTACGGCTGCGGCGTGTTCGAGGGCATCCGCGCCTACGAGACCGACGACGGCGCCGCGGTGTTCCGCCTCACCGACCACATCGTGCGGCTCTTCGACTCCGCGAAGATCTTCATGATCGACATCCCGTTCACGGTCGAGCAGCTCGTCGAGGCCGTGAAGGACACGGTGCGCGTGAACAACATGCCCGCGTGCTACATCCGTCCGATCGTCTACTACGGCTACGGCGAGATGGGACTCAACACCATGCCGTGCCCGGTGAACGTCTCGATCGCGGTGTGGCCGTGGGGCGCGTACCTCGGCGACGAAGGCATGCAGCACGGCGTGAAGATGAAGATCTCGTCGTGGCAGCGCCACGGTCTCAACTCGATGCCGCCCGCGGCCAAGGGCACGGGCATGTACATCAACTCGTCGATGGCGAAGGTCGAGGCGCTGAAGGCCGGTTACGACGAGGCGATCCTGCTGTCGCCGCAGGGCTACGTGAGCGAGTGCACCGGCGAGAACATCTTCGTCGTGCGCAAGGGCACGCTGTTCACGCCGCCGGTCGCCGCGGGCGCGCTCGAGGGCATCACGCAGTCGTCGGTGATGACGATCGCACGCGACCTCGGCTTCGAGGTGCAGGTCGGCAACATCGCGCGCAGCGACCTCTATACCGCGCAGGAGGCGTTCCTCTCGGGTACCGCGGCGGAGATCGTGCCGATCCGCTCGGTCGACGACCGCGAGCTCGGCGAGCCCGGTCCGATCACGCGCGCGATCCAGGAGACGTACGGGCAAGCGGTCCGAGGCAAGCTCGACCGCTACAAGGACTGGCTCGAACATGTGCACGCATGACCTATCCGGCGTCGCCGTCGGTTTGCGACCGGGCGCCGAGCGGAGCGACGGAGGAGCGCAGTGAGCTCGCAGGAGCGACGAGCGCCCGCGGGCCGGGTATCCGGGCCGGCAGCGAGCGCGACCAAGAAGATCGAGGTCTACGACACGACGTTGCGCGACGGGTCGCAGCTCGAGGGGATCTCGCTCACCGTCGAGGACAAGCTGAAGATCGCGGAGCAGCTCGACTGGCTCGGCGTCGACTACATCGAGGCCGGCTATCCGGGCGCGAACCCGAAGGACGACGAGCTGTTCCGGCGCGTGCCGACCGAGCTGAAGCTGGCGACGAGCACGCTCGTCGCCTTCGGCTCGACCCGGCGCGTGAAGGGCAAGGTCGACGTCGACGACTCGTTGCGCAACCTCGTCGAGAGCGGGGTCGGCACCGCGTGCATCGTCGGGAAGTCGTGGGACTACCACGTGCTCGAGACGCTCAACACGACGCTCGACGAGGGCGTCGCGATGGTCGGCGAGTCGGTCGCGTTCCTGCGGGCGTCGGGCCTCGACGTGCTCTTCGACGCCGAGCACTTCTTCGACGGCTACTCGCGCACACCCGAGTTCGCGCTGCGCGTGCTCGAAGCGGCCGCGACCGCGGGCGCGATGCGGCTCGTGCTGTGCGACACCAACGGCGGCACGCTGCCGCACCAGGTGGAGCGCATCGTGCGCGAGGTCGTCGAGTACTTCGGCAACGACGTCGGCATCGCGGTGCACCTCCACGACGACGCGGGCACCGGTGTGGCCAACGCGATCGCGGGTGTGCTCGGCGGCGCGATGCAGGTGCAGGGCACGATCAACGGCTACGGCGAGCGCACGGGGAACTGCAACCTCACGACGATCATCCCCGACCTCACGCTGAAGATGGGTTACGAGACGATCCCGCGCGAGAACCTCGAACGGCTCACCGCGGTCGCGCACCACGTCGCCGAGCTCGTCAACATGCCGCTCAACCCGCAGGCCGCGTTCGTCGGTCACTCCGCGTTCGCGCACAAGGCGGGTCTGCACACCAGCGCGATCGCGAGACGACCCGACGCGTACGAGCACGTTCCGCCCGAGATCGTCGGCAACGGCACGCGCTTCGTCGTCTCGGAGCTCGCGGGAAAGTCGACGCTCGGGCTCAAGGCACGTGAGCTCGGCCTCGAGCTCGACGGCCCGCAGCTCAACGATGTCGTCGAGACGCTCAAGCGACTCGAGCACGAGGGCTATCACTTCGAGGTCGCCGACGGCTCGCTCGAGCTGTTGCTGCGGCGGGCGACGGGTTGGAAACCCGACTGGTTCACGATCGAGACGTGGCGGGTCGAGACGCGCGAAGGCCGCGCGCCGTGGGATTCCGCGAACCCGACCGATCGCGACGCGATCGAGGTGTTCACCGAGGCGACGATCAAGGTGCACATCGGCGACCAGCGCAACATCGCGACGGCCGAGGGCAACGGTCCGGTCAACGCGCTCGACGCCGCGCTGCGGCTCGCGTTGAACGGCGCGCTGCCCGCGCTCGAGCACGTGCGGCTCACCGACTACAAGGTGCGCATCCTCGACACGACGAAGGGCACGGGCGCGGTCACGCGCGTGCTCATCGACTCGACCAACGGCACCAAGACCTGGACGACGATCGGCGTCAACGAGAACATCATCGAGGCGTCGTGGCAGGCGCTGCTCGACTCGATCGTCTACGGCCTCCTCCTCTCGGATCTGTCGAGCTCGCAGGCTCGCCCGACCTGACGCGCGACGGGAGCGGGGCGAGGTCGCGTGCTCGCTCCGCTCGCCGCTCGACCGCTTGCCTCGGGCGCGGCGGGGTCCAAGTAGCCTCGCCGCCGTGCCGACCGATCCCTTCGTCGCCCCCGATCTCGACGACCGTCCGCGCCAGCAGCAGAACCTGCCGCCGGGGCTCGGCTACCCGCCGGCCCGAGGCTGGCGCCCGACGCGTCCGGGCGATCGGACCGCGATGGAGATCGGCACCGCCACGCCCGAGGGCGCGCTGCGGGGCCGCCCGGGGCCGAACGTCGGCTACGCCTACACGCTCGCCGGTCGGGTCCGCGAACGCTTCCAGCTCGCGCCGCACGAACACTCGGAAGACGCGGTGAGCGTGGTGGCCGAGGTCGCGATGAAGCGGGCTGCGGCGTTCGGCCGGGCACCGGTGATGCCCGACGTCGAGCTCGCGATCCAGATCCTCGGCTACGACGGCACCGCCGACTCGGGCTTCGGGTCATGGCGGACGCGATCCGTTCACGACGCCGCGCACCACTATCCCGTGCGCCGCGCCCTCGTCGACCTGGTGCCCGACTCGCTCCTGCGCGCGGGCCCCTCGACCGACCGTGCGCCGGAGATCGCGGCCTGGCAGCAGACGGTCAAGTCGATCGACGCCGCCGCACACTGATCTCAGGCACGCGCCTGGCCTCTGAATGTCGCGTGGTGCGACATCCGGATGCCAGAGGCGGGCACGGGCGGCGGTACCGTTTGCTGACGCGGGTGTCAGCAAACGGGGGATCGATGAGCGGCGCGCCGTTCGTGCTGCCGGACGAGTACGAGGAGCTGCGGGCGTCGGTCCGGCGCCTCGCGGAGGACGCGATCGCGCCCCACGCG
Source organism: Acidimicrobiia bacterium (assembly GCA_036271555.1). NCBI lineage: Bacteria > Bacillati > Actinomycetota > Acidimicrobiia > Acidimicrobiia bacterium. Next base: position 23,046 of record DATBAK010000005.1, on the reverse strand, counting down.
GCCGAGTGCGACGATCGCGAGCAGTACCCGTGGGAGTCGTGGCACGCGTGGCGCGACGCGGGGTTTCCCGGCCTCCCGTTCCCCGAGGAGTACGGCGGCCAGGGCGGCGGCATCCTCGCCCACGCGATCGCAGTCGAAGAGGTCGCGCGCGTCTGCGCGTCGTCGTCGCTCTTCACCTTCATCTCGAAGCTCGGCATGACCGCGCTGCTCGACAACGGCTCGAAGGAGCTCAAGTCGAAGTACCTGCCGCGCGTCGCGTCGGGTGAGTGTCAGGCGAGCTATTGCCTCTCGGAGGCGGGCGCGGGCAGCGACGTCTCCGGCATGACGACCCGCGCGGTGCGCGACGGCGACCACTACGTGCTGAACGGCCGCAAGATGTGGATCACGAACGCCGGCGTCTCCGACTTCTACACGGTCTTCGCGAAGACGAGCCCCGACGCCGGTCACCGCGGGATCAGCGCGTTCGTCGTCGAGAAGACCTTCGCCGGGTTCTCCATCGGCAAGCTCGAGCGCAAGCTCGGCGTGCGCGGCTCACCGACCGGAGAGGTCGTGCTCGACGACTGCGCGGTGCCGGCCGAGAACCTCATCGGCGACGAGAACCGCGGCTTCTACTACGCGATGGGCGCGCTCGACCGTTCCCGTCCGCTCGTCGGCGCGCAGGCGCTCGGCATCGCGACGGGCGCGCTCGAGCTCGCGGTGCAGTACGTGGGCGAGCGCCGGCAGTTCGACCAACGCATCGCCGACTTCCAAGGTGTCCAGTTCATGCTCGCCGACCTCGGCGCGCACGTCGACGCCGCGCGCCTCCTCGTGTACCGCGCCTGCGCGGGCCTCGATCACGGATTGCCCGACACCGCGCGCACGTCGGCGACTGCGAAGCTCTTCGCGTCCGACACCGCGATGCGGGTCACGACCGACTGTGTGCAGCTCCTCGGTGGGGCGGGCTACACGAAGGACTTCGCGGCCGAGCGGATGATGCGCGACGCCAAGATCACCCAGATCTACGAAGGCACGAACCAGATCCAGCGGGTCGTCATCGCCAAGCACCTGCTGGGCTGAGTTGCACGCGGCGGGGCGACCTGCCGATATGACTGCAATCCCCGGGTCGCCGGCCGACCCTCGACGCGAAGGAACTTTCTGATGCTGCGGAACCTCGCGCGCTGGTGCTACGGACACCGTCGCGTGGTCCTCGCGATCTGGCTCCTCGTGCTCGTCGCGTGCATCGTGCTCAGCAAGACCGTCGGCAGCGCGTACTCCGAGAGCCTGCGCCTGCCGGGCACCGAGTCGCAGAAGGCCGCGGATCTCCTCGACGCCGACTTCCGCTCGCGGTCGGGTGACTCCGGACAGCTCGTCTTCGCCGCGACCAACGTGCGGAGCGCCGACGTCCGCAGTCGCGTCGGCGCGCTCGTCGCGCAGATCGAGAAGGTGCCGGGCATCGTCGACGTCGAGTCGCCGTACACGGCCGCGGGCGCGCGCCAGATCTCGAACGACGGCACCGTCGCCTACGCGACGATCGACTTCGCCCTCAGCTCGGATCAGATCCATCAACTCACGACGGATCGCATCGTGCACGACACCGAAGCCGCGCGCGCACCGGACCTCCGCTTCGAGCTCGGCGGGCAGATGTTCGAGACCGGCGGGGTGCCGAGCGGCACCGCCGCGATCGGACTCCTGGCCGCGGCCGTGATCCTGCTCCTCACGTTCGGTTCGATGCTCGCGATGGGGCTGCCGATCACGATCGCGCTCTTCGGCGTCGGCACCGGGCTGTCGCTCGTCGCGGTGCTCTCGCGGGTGCTGTCGACGCCGGACTTCACGAGCGAGCTCGCGTCGATGATCGGGATCGGCGTCGGGATCGACTACGCGCTGTTCATCGTCACGCGCTTCCGTCAGGGCATGCACGACGGGCTCGAGCCCGAGCCCGCGGTCGTGCTCGCGATCGACACCGCGGGACGCGCGGTCCTCTTCGCGGGGGTCACGGTCGTGATCTCGCTCTTCGGCCTGTTCCTCATGGGCGTGGAGTTCGTGCGCGGCCTCGCGGTCGGCGCGTCACTCACGGTCGCGCTCGTGATGTTCGCGTCGGTCACGTTGTTGCCTGCGCTGCTCGGCTTCGCAGGGCACGCGATCGACAAGTTCAGCGTTCCCGGCCGGCGCCGACGCGAGAACGCGCACCGGAAGAGCATGTGGTTCACGTGGAGCCGCATCGTCCAGCGGCGACCGTGGCCGGCGGCGATCGGCGGGCTCGCCGTGCTCGTGATCCTCGCGGTGCCGCTGCTCGGCATGCACCTCGGCTTCAACGACGCGGGCAACGATGCCAAGTCGACGACGACGCGCCAGGCCTACGACCTCCTCGCGCACGGATTCGGTCCCGGCTTCAACGGTCCGCTCATCCTCGCCGCGAAGCTCGAGCCGCGCGGCAACGTCGCCGACCTCGCGCCGCTCGTGAGCGCGCTGCAACACACGCCGGGTGTGAAGACGACGAGTCCCGCGGTGCCGAGCCCGAGCGGCGAGGCCGCGGTGATTCAGGTGATCCCGTCGTCGTCACCGCAGAGCCAGCAGACCGTCTCGCTCATCCACGATCTCCGCAAGAACGTGATCCCCGACGCGCTCGGCACCTCGGCCGATCAGGTGTACGTCGGCGGCTTCACGGCGTCGGGCGTCGACGTCTCCGACCAATTCTCGAAGCGGCTCCCGCTGTTCATCGGCGCGGTGCTGCTGCTCAGCTTCCTGCTGCTGCTCGCGGTGTTCCGCTCGCTGCTCGTGCCGCTCAAGGCGGTGGTGATGAACCTGCTGTCGATCGGCGCGTCCTACGGCGTTGTCGTGACGGTGTTCCAGCACGGCCACTTCGGCAGCCTCATCGGCTCGAACGGCACCGGACCGATCGCACCGTTCATCCCCATGATGCTGTTCGCGATCGTGTTCGGGCTGTCGATGGACTACGAGGTGTTCCTGCTCTCGCGCATCCGTGAGGAGTACGACCGCACCGGCGACAACGCGCTCGCCGTCGCCGACGGGCTCGCCGCGACCGCCCGTGTGATCACCGCGGCCGCGCTCATCATGATCACGGTGTTCGCGAGCTTCATCTTCGGCGACCTGCAGATCGTGAAGCTGTTCGGCCTCGGGCTCGCGTTCGCGATCTTCATCGATGCGAGCGTCGTGCGGATGGTCCTCGTGCCGGCGACGATGGAGCTGCTCGGCTCGGCGAACTGGTGGTTCCCGAAGTGGCTCGACCGGATCGTGCCCCGTCTGCACGTCGAGGCCGTCGTCGACGTCGACGCCGAGCTCGCCGAGCTGCTCGACGAGCAAGAAGCCACTCGTTCGTAGACTCCCGCCTCATGACATCGTTCCCGCAGGAACGGGCGGGTCGCTTTGCGGGCCGCCCGACTCGCAGGCTGAGGCGTCAGGAGCGGCGAGCGGAGCGAGTGCGACCATGAGCAGAGTTCGTTTTTCTCCCGCGCCCACCGGCAACATGCACATCGGGAACGCGCGGACCGCGCTGTTCAACTGGCTCTACGCGCGCCACACCGGCGGCACGTTCATCCTCCGCATCGAGGACACCGACGTGGTGCGCTCCACGAGCGAGGCGGTCGAACAGATCCAGGTCGTGCTGCGTTTCCTCGGGCTCGACTGGGACGAGGGCCCGATCCTCCAGAGCTCGCGCTTCGACCGCTACCTCGAGGCCGCGCAGCGGCTCCGTGACCAGGGCGACGCCTACGAGTGCTTCTGCACCGAGGACGAGATCAAGGCCCGCAACGAGGCCGCGCGCACCGAGGGCCGCACGCCCGGCTACGACGGACGCTGCCGCAACCTCACCGACGCGGAGCGCGCCGCGTCCGTCGCCGAGGGTCGCGCCGCGTCGATCCGCTTCCGCACGCCCGACGACGGCCGCAGCGAGTTCACCGACATCGTCCGCGGTGACGTGTCGGTCGCGTGGTCGACGGTGAGCGACTTCGTGATCGTGCGGTCGAACGGCACGCCCGTCTTCTTCCTCGCCAACGCGGTCGACGACCTCGACATGGAGATCACGCACGTACTGCGCGGCGAGGATCTGATCGACTCGACGCACCGCGTGCTCGCGCTGCGGCGCGCGCTCGGCGGGAGTGAGCCTCCGCAGTACGCGCACCTGCCGCTCATCATGGGGCCCGGCGGCGGGAAGCTGTCGAAGCGGCACGGCGCGGTGTCGGTCGAGGAGTATCGCGACGCCGGGTTCGTGCCCGCGGCGATCGTGAACTACCTCGCGCTGCTGGGTTGGGCGCCCACCGACGATCGCGAGGTCTTGTCGCTCGCGGAGCTCGTCGACGCGTTCGCGCTCGAGCGCGTGCACCAGGCTGCGGCGACGTTCGATGCCCAAAAGCTGGAATGGCTGAGCGGCGAGCACATCCGCGCGATGGCGCTGCCGGATCTCGTGGCCGCGGTGCTGCCGTTCGCGCGCGAGCGGTACGGCGCGCGGCTCGACGTGCGCGTGTTCGAAGCCGCGGTCGCGCTCGGACAGGTGCGCGCGACGACGTTCGTGCAGATCGCGGAGCAGGCCGAGTTCCTCTTCACGCCCGACGACGAGCTCGCGATCGACGACGCGTCGTGGGAGAAGGTGCAGAAGATCGACAAGGGCGTCGAGGTGCTCGACGCGACGATCGCGCACGTCGAGTCGTGCGACTGGACGCTGGAGGGCGTCGAGCTCAAGGACGCGATCGAGGCGCTCGGTGTGAAGGCGCGCAAGGTGATGGCCGCGGTGTACGCGGCGATCGAGGGCCGCGCCGCGGGGCTGCCCGTGTACGACTCGATCCTGCTGCTCGGGAGGGAGTCGGCCCTGCGTCGCCTGCGCGCGGCCCGGCACCGGCTCGCCGCGTAGCGACTCGCTATGCTGTTCCGGCTCCCGCCGGTGGCGGGAGCGACCCTTTCGGGGGTGGTGTAATCGGCAACACGGCAGGTTCTGGCCCTGTTGTTGGAGGTTCGAGTCCTCCCCCCCGAGCTGCCGGATCGCCAGACCCGGCCCGAAGGTCCCGGCCCCGTCGTCTAGCGGCCCAGGACGCCGCCCTCTCAAGGCGGAAGCGGCGGTTCGAATCCGCTCGGGGCTGCCACTCCGGAGCCCGGGTACCGAGCCCGGGCTCCCACGGAGCGTGAACGTCGACCCGACGTTCGGTGGCTCGATCACTCGGCCGCGCGTGCAGCTCGTCGTCGCGTTCGGGCACCGGATCGCGCGCGCCGAAGGACGCGTGAGCGCGCGTGATCGCGCGTGCGAACCGCGCGCGCGACGCCGATGCAGGGCTCAGCACGCCGTTCGCGAAGAAATTTTTCGCGCGGTCGTGTCGTGCGCGTTGCCGCGCGCATCGACGCGTCGACACGGTCGTGGCGCACGTCGCGCGACGCGCTCGCACGGTCGGGCATCCACCCGTTGCGAACGCGCTCGTGCGATCATCGAACTGCTTGCGGAGTGGTGCCTCGGGCCCCTTGGTCGACGCGTGCGCGATTGCGTGTCCTCGTTCGTCGACCGCGACGCGCGCGTCGGCGAGCTCGGTGCGATCGTCGCGTGACCAACGCGCTGACCTGCACTTTCGCTGTCGACATCACAACGTTCGACGTTGTTCGCAGCGTTGGATGTCGTCGTCGCGCGGCGCACGCGATCGCTCGCCGACGCTCGTTCGCGCGTGCGCACGCGAACGAGCGTCGAGCGCGCACGGACGCGCGCACGCGCGTCGAGCACGCACCGTGTCGCGCGGCGACGCGCGTGCATCGACGCGCGCCCGTCAACGTGCGAACTCACGCGTCGACAGCGCGCGTCGCGTGGCCAAGCACACGTGAGGGTGCTTGACCTTGCATTGCAAATGCGTTCTGATTCGGGAGATACACGCACAACACTCGGAGGCTGTCTTGAACAAGGCCGAGTTGGTCGACGCAATGCACGAACGCAGCGGCCTCTCCAAGAGCGACGCCGAAAAAGCGCTCAACGCGTTCATCGACTCGATCCAGGGAGCGGTCGCCGGTGGCGATCGCGTGACGCTTCCCGGCTTCGGGTCGTTCACGCCTACCGATCGCAAGGCGCGTACCGGTCGCAACCCGCGTACCGGTGAACCGGTCGACATTCCTGCGGCGAAGAGCGCCCGGTTCACCGTCGGTACGAAATTCAAGGCCCAGGTGGCGGGGCGCTAGCTCAACCACCACGGGGCGCGGGACACGGACGCCCGCGGAACTCCCCATCGAGGATCAACCGTCATCGAAAGGGTGCTACTGGTGCCTCCGGCAAAGAAAGCCACGAAGAAGCGGGCCCCGGCCAAGAAGAAGGCCGCGAAGCGGGCCCCCGCGAAGAAGAAGGCCGTGAAGCGGGTCGCCAAGAAGCGTACGGTCAAGAAGGCCGCGAAGAAGGCCCCCGCCAAGAAGCGGACCGTGAAGAAGGCGGCGAAGCGCAAGGCTCCGGCCAAGCGTCGTACCGTCAAGAAGGCGGCCGCGAAGCGCAAGGCTCCGGCCAAGCGTCGCACCGTCAAGAAGGCGGCGAAGAAGGCTCCGGCCAAGCGTCGCGCCGCGAAGAAGCGTCCCGCGAAGCGTCGGGTCGCGAAGAAGCGCTAGTCCTTCTTCCTCTTCTTCACACTTCACCACGAGGGGCCCGGATGTCCGGGCCTCTCGTCGCGTCTACAGGTCGGTCAGCAGCTTGAAGGCTTCGGCGACGCGCAGGTCGGAGCCGTGCGCGTCGCGCACCGCGTCGTCGTGCACCTCCGCGACGAACGCCTCGCGACCGTTGCCGTCGTCGGTGATGCTCATCGTCGACCGCCACTGGCTGCGATGCGCGAGCAACGACGCAACCTTCGCGTCGAGCCAGCCGTCGACGTCTTCGTGGTGATCGATCTCCTCCGCTTCGAACAGCAGCGCTCGCGACGGACGGTGCGGCGGGTCGGGCTGCTCGGGGAAGAAGTGCGGATCACGCGCCGCGACGATCGCGTCGAGCGTGATCCAGCCCGCGTGCCGATGGTCGGGATGGATGCGATAGCGCTTCCACGGGTCGTGACCGAAGACGACGTCGGGCCGCGCGGCGCGGATCACCGCGCACACCTCGGCCTGCTCGCGCCGTCCCGACACGAGCTCACCGTCGACGCGGTCGAGGAACTGCACGTCGCGCGCGCCGAGTGCCGCGGCGGCGGCCTTCTGCTCGAGCCGGCGACTCTCGGCGAGCGCGTCGGTGCTGGCGGTCGCGTCCCACGAGCCCTTCGAACCGTCGGTGAGCACGAGCATCGTGACCGCGCAGCCGGCCGCGGCCCACTTGGCGAGGGTCGCGCCGCAACCGAACTCGATGTCGTCGGGGTGCGCGCCGATGGCGAGGGCGCGCTCGGGCACGGGGAGGTCGGTCATCGCGCGGCCGGCCGGCGATCGAGCACCGCGGCGAGGTCGTCGGGGCCGTCGACGTCGAAGCGCAGCGCGGGATCCTGCACGATGCGGACGTCGAGGCCGGCTGCGCGGGCGGTCGCGACGTGGCGCTCGAACGAGCCCGGGCCGTAGGCGAAGTCGAAGGGCGCCGCGACCGGGAGCGACAGCACCGGCGTGCCGTCGTCGCGGTGGCAGGGGACGATCACCGCGACGGGCGTGGCGCCGTCGCCGGCGACGGCGGCGAGCGACGTGATGTCGGGGAGGTCGGCGTGCACGACGACGACCCGAGTGCAACCCCGCTCGGCGACCCACGCGCGTCCGTCGTGCGCGGCGGCGTCGAGCGAGCCGCGATCGGGGATCGTCGACATGCCGCGCGTATCCGCCCACGCGAGCACTTCGGGCGCGTCCGTGACGACGACCGTCGGATGTCCGCGTGCTGCGTCGGCCGCGCGTCCGGCGAGCTCGCGCACGAACGCCTCGTGCGCGTCGGCGTCGAGCGTGCCCGCGAGGCGAGACTTGCCGCGCACGAACGAGCGCACGGGAATCACCACACCGGCCTCGGCGAGCAGCGAGGAAGACCGAGACATGGTCTGCGTATGCTACCGGCGTGGAACCGCTGTACTCCCTGGCGAAGGGAGTCGTGTACCCGTGGTTGCGGTGGGGACTCGACTGGTCGATCGAGGGCGGTGACCGGATCCCCGAGCGGGGTGCGGCGATCGTCGCGAGCAACCACATCTCGTACCTCGATCCCTTCACGCTCGCGTGGCTCGCCGATCGCCGCGGCCGGCGCGTGCGCTTCCTCGCGAAGGCCGAATTGTTCGACAAGCCCGGGCTCGGCCCCGCGTTGCGGTCGGTGCACCAGATCCCAGTGAAGCGCGGCGCGCAGGACGCGGCCTCGTCGCTCGTCGCGGCCGTCGACGCGTTGCGCGCGGGCGAGTGCGTCACCGTGTTCCCGGAAGGCACGATCTCACTCGACCTCGAGCCGATGGTCGGCAAGTCCGGCACCGCGCGACTCGCGCAGGAGAGCGGTGTGCCCGTCACGCCGGTCGGGCTGTGGGGCACCCACCGCATCATGTTCAAGGGCCGCAAGCCGAAATATCGGTGGGGGATCGCACAGACCGCGGTGCTCGGCGAGCCGATCGCGGTCGGACCCGACGACGACATCCGTGACGCGACCGACCGCATCATGAGCGCGATCTGCGCGTGCACCGCGCGGGCGCGCGCGATCTACCCGCAGCGGCCGGCGCCGGGAGACCTCTGGTGGTGGCGCGAGCCGGAGACCGCGGTGCTGCGCAGCTGCCGCACGGCCGCGTGAGCTCACTCGAAGCGCCAGTGAGCGAGCGCGTGAGAGTCGCGGTGATCGGCGCGGGTTCGTGGGGCACGACCGTGGCCGCGCTCGCGGCGAAGCAGGCGTCGACCTTGCTCTGGGCGCGCAACGCCGATCTCGCGAGGACGATCGACGAGCGCCACGAGAACCCGCAGTACCTCGAGGGCATCCCGTTGCCGACGGGACTGTGCGCGACCGCGTCGCTGGAGCACGCGTGCACGGGTGCCGACGTCGTCGTGCTCGCGGTGCCGTCGCACGGGATGCGCGCGGTGCTCACGGATGCCGCGCCGTTCGTCGACGCGGGCGCGTCGATCGTGAGCCTCTCGAAGGGCGTCGAGCGCGACACGAACCTGCGCATGACGGAGGTCGCCGCGCAGGTGCTCGACGGGCACGACGGTGGTCGCATCGGCGTGCTGACCGGTCCGAACCTTGCGCGCGAGGTGGCGTCCGGTCAGCCGACCGCGACGGTCGTCGCCATGCGCGACCACGCGGTCGCCGAGCGCCTCCAGCAGCTCTTCATGGGCGGCACGTTCCGCGTGTACACGAACCCCGACGTCGTCGGGTGTGAGATCGCGGGTGCGCTCAAGAACGTCCTCGCGATCGGCGCGGGCATGGCGCACGGACTCGGCTACGGCGACAACACGAAGGCCGCGCTCATCACGCGTGGTCTCGCGGAGCTCGCGCGTCTCGGCGTCGCGCTCGGTGGCGATCCGCTCACGTTCGCCGGCCTCGCGGGCATGGGCGACTTGATCGCGACGTGCAGCAGCCCGCAGAGTCGCAACCGTCACGTCGGCGTCGAGCTCGGGCACGGTCGCCCGCTCGACGAGATCGTGGCGCAGATGAACATGGTCGCCGAGGGCGTGAAGACGACCGCCGCGGTGCTCGAGATCGCGGCGCGCGAGAAGGTCGAGATGCCGCTCGCCGAGTTCGTGGGGCGCGTGCTGTACGAAGGCGCGCGGCCCGCGGACCTCGTGCCCGAGCTCATGGGCCGCAAGGCGCGGCCCGAGCTGCACGGGATCCGCCCGACGTAGTGGAGCCGCCGGTGGGGGAAGGGCGGCGTCCCTCGCAGCTCGCGATCGCGTCGATCGCGGCCGCGATCGCGCAGATCCTGCTGCCAGTGCTCGCCGCGATCGTCGCGATCGTCACCGGACACCTCGCACGCCGGCGCATCCGACGAGATCCGTCGTTGCGCGGCGGTGGGCTCGCGCTCGCGGGGATCATCCTCGGCTATGCGGGCATCGCCCTCATCGCCGTCCTGATCGCGTGGTTCGTGTACGACGACCTCCAACAGACCCACGCCGAGGTGCGCCGCATCGACCGCGCGGTCGCCGACGTGCGCGTCGCCGATCTCGGAACCGTGATCGCCGATCGCCACCAGTTCGACGGCTTCGATCTCGGCAACCATCCCGAACGCGAGATCGCGCTCGGGGCGACCGATGAGTCGGCCACGAATCTCGAGAACGTCGTCGGGACCGCGCTGCAGCGCGCCGGATTCGCCCACCGTGGTCTCGAGGAGTGGGAGCGAGGCGCGGGCGGATTCGTCATCGTCGAGGTCATCCCGCTCGAATCGGGACGGACCTCGTTCGAGCTCGGCGGCACGACGATTGCCGTACCGCGAGGGCAGGCGGTCGTGTTCGTGGAGCTCTCCACCGGCTGAGCGGCGCGGTGCACGCTCGCGCGAGCATGCACGGGTGCGGGGCTCGCCGTCCGACCAACCGATCGTCTCGCCTCTCGGCACGCTGGCCGACGGTGTGGTCGGCGCGGCCGGTGAGCACGGAACGCTCGTGCTCGATCTCGCCGGCATCGAGATCGACTGGTGGATCGGCGCCGACGACGCGTGGCACCTCCCGTCGGAGGGCGCGGGGCGCGCGGTGCGGCCGGGCCGCGCGCCGGCGGTCGACGCGCGCGTGCGCGTGCCGGGCGGCGAGGTCGTGCTGCGCGGCTACGCGTGCGCGGGATCACCGGTGCCGTGGGTGGTCGCGGACCTCGAGAACGAGTCGCCGGGTCCGGTGGTCGTCGCGTGGGTGCTGCGCGCCGCGCCCGGCTATCGCATCGGACGCGTCGCGCTCGACGGCACGACGCTGCGCATCGACGACCGCGCGCTCGTGACGTTGCCGCGCGCACCGTTGCGATGGGCGGTCGAGCCCCGTGCGCGCGGCGTGCGCGAGCGCGTGCTCGGCGGCGACGCCGCGAGCGGTTCGTTCGAGCCGGTCGCGGCGCGGCGCGGCGACCTCGAGGTCGCGGTGCTGTTCCCGCTCGCGCACCGGACTCGAACGCGTATCGCGGCCGCCACCGCGCTGCCGGGCGCGACCTCGGTCGCAGTCGCGCAGCTCCCGTCGGCCGACGACGTCGAGCGCGGGTGGGACGCGTCGCTCGACCAACGGGGAATGCGCGTCGAGCTGCCCGAGGAGGCACTGGACCGGGCCGTCGACGCGGCGCGGGTCACGTTGATGCTCGGCGGTGGGCGGGACCGGCTCGTCGCCGCGGCGAGCGGGGCCTGGGGGCTCGACGAGGGCCGTGATCGCGCGGCCGACGTGCGCGAGGACCCATGGCCGCGGTTGCGCGCGACCGCCGAGCCCGCGGGGGCGACGGCGCGCGGCGCGGCGGAGTGGCTGCTCGCGGTGCGCGACGCGTTGCTGCGCGTCGAGGACGATGATGTCGTCATGTTGCCGTCGTTCCCGGTCGAGTGGCTCGGTCAGCCGGTCGCGGTGCACGACGCGCCGACGGCGCTCGGACCCGTGTCGTTCGCGCTGCGCTGGCACGGCGCACGGCCCGCGCTGTTGTGGGACATTCCGGAGCGACTGTCGTTGCGCGCGCCGGCGCTCGACGCGGCGTGGTCGGGTGTCGGCGGGAACGGCGAGGCGTTGCTCGCGGAAGTCGACGCGTCGCGGCTGCTGTCGTTGGGCTCGGCCGCGCCGGTCGTGTCGGGCGCGGTCGTCGACGAACCGGGGAGCTTCTCGTGAGCGACGAGCGCCTCGACGAGATGCTGACCGCGGCCGGCCTCTACGACCCGGACGCACCGGACGCGTTCGCGCGTCTCGCACTGCTCGAATACCTCCTCGCGCTCGGGCTGTCGGTTCCCGAGCTCGTGCAGGCGCACGACGAGCAACGGATCATGAGCGTCGCCGCGCTGAACCGCCTGCGACCCGACGGCGCCCGTTGCACGCTCCCGGAGCTCGCGCAGCGCACGGGGCTCGACGAGGTCACCGTCGGGCGCCTGTGGCGCGCCGCGGGATTCGCGGACCCGCGCCGGCACGAACGCCGGTTCAGCGAGCGCGACCTCGAGATGTTCGTCTTCTTCCGTCTGATGAGCGACGTCGTCGGCGCCGAGCGACTCGAACAGCTCGTCCGCATCATGGGGAGCGCGACCGCGTCGATGGCGGAGGCCGAGACCGCGCTGCTGCGGTCGACGATCGAGGCGCCGCTCGTCGACGAGCAGGACTACGTGAAGATCGCGCAGAGCTACGTCGCGATGGTGACCGAGATGTTCCCGCAGGTGTCGGCCGCGGTCGACACGTTGCACCGCCACCACCTCGATGCCGTCGGTCGGCGTTACAGCGACTCCGGCGCGTCGCCGACGCGTACGAACGCGGTCGACCTCGCGATCGGGTTCGCCGACCTGTCCGGGTACACGAGCCTGTCGGGGCGGCTCGATCCGGCCGCGCTCGTGATGATGATCGACGCGTTCGAGGCGATCGCGTTCGACATCGTCGCGGGTGCGGGTGCGAACGTCGTGAAGCGCATCGGCGACGCGGTGATGTTCATGACGCCCGCGCCGGGAGTCGCGTGCGACCTCGCGCTCGATCTCGTCGCCGCGTGCGCGGCGGACAAGCAGCTTCCACCATTGCGGGTGGGGCTCGCGTTCGGATCGGTGATCGTGCGCGGCGGCGACGTCTACGGCCCGTTCGTGAACCTCGCGGCGCGCTTGTGCGCGTCCGCCGCGCCGGGCTGCATCGTGGTCGCGGGCGACATCGAGAACCGCCTCCGACCGCTGAGCGACCGCTACCGCTTCCTCGGCCCCGACCTCTACACGCTCGCGGGCTTCGCCGAGCTCGTCCCGGGCTTCACCGTCGTCCGCGGCTGAGCGCGCCCGAGCGCGGTGGTGCCGTGGTGCGGTGGTGCGGGTGGTGCCGTGGTACTGCGTTACCCGGCGATACGCCGGTAACGCAGTACCACAGAAGGTCAGGAGAGGCGCAGGGTCGTGATCTCCCACGGGCGCATCGTGATCGCGCCCTCGAACGGCTCGCGCGGCGCGCCGAGCAGGTCGACGATCCAGCCCCGCGCCGGCAGTCCCGCCTGACCGATCGTGACCTCGCCCTCGCCGGCATCCGTGCGGAACAGCCGCACGACGAGACCACCGTTGTCGCGCGCGACGGCCGACACCTCCGCGCCGGAAACCTCGAGCGCGGTGCCCGTCTCGGGGAGCCTGCGGCTGCGGATCTCCGGGACACGCGCCCGCTCGAGCGGCACCGTGAACGCGTCCGCCGCGCCGTAGAGATCGGCGGCCCGCCAGTCGCCGCGGTGGGGGAGCACCGCGTAGTCGCACACGTTGCGGCCACGCATCTGCGCGCCGCGCACCGGGTCGACGGGGCCGGCGGGGTTCGGTCGCAGCGACGGCTCGCTGCGCGACAGGAACCCGACCGCGCGCAACAGCGTGAGCGCGAGCTCGGAGCCGTCGCCCACGATCTCGTATTCGAGCAGGCCGTCGTGCAGCAGCGCGAGGCCGACGGCGCCGTCGCTCGCGTCGACGAACCGGCGGGACACGAACGTCGGCAGCCCGAACTCGAGGTCGCCGCCCTCGGCGGTGAGCCCGCGCGACACCACCGAGAACGCGCACTCGGCCTCGGAGCCCCGCACGACCGCCGGCAGCGGGAAGTGCGCGCGCAGGCGATGGTCGTCGCACGGATTCTCGAGCTCGGTGCGGACGCGCAGGAAACGTTCGCCGGGGCGCAGCTCGAGGGTGGTGCGCACGGTGACGTCGACGAGCTCGTCGCGGCGCGCGGTACAGGAGCGCCCATCGCCGTGCGCGCCCGCCGGCCACCGATACCGAGTGGCGATCTCGATCCGTGCGCGCACCGGGCCGCTCTCGACGACGGTGACCGCGACCGACTCCGGTGTGTCGACGACGACGTCGGTCTCGGGAGGCGAGTAGTTGTACGTGTCGCCGCCGTCGCCGCCGTCGACGAGCCGGCCGAGGCCGCTCACCGACACGCCGTCGGTCGTGATGGAGTAGGTGCCGGTTGCACTGTCGACCGCGACGGTCAGGTGCTCGTTGCGCAGCCCCGACCCCGAAGCACTCACCGGGCTCGCGGGTCCCTCGCCCTCGGCCGCGCGCACCGTCGTCCACCCGAAGCCGGCCACCGATCCCGCGTCGAAGAGCAGGCGCCGGCTCGGCGGACGGTGAACTTTCACGCGAATCGTGCGCCCCGCGTCGCCGAGCGCCAGCATCTCCTCGCGCAGCTCGCCGAGGTCGCTCAGGTCGTCGCCGGGTGTCGCGATGTGGAGCGCGACTTCGAACGCGCCGTCGGCGACGGTCTCGGTCTCGACGCGTGCGACGGAGTTGCCTGCGAACTCGGTGCCGCGCATGAGGTCGAGCACCCAGCGCACCTTGCTGCCGGTGACGGAGGTGGCGAACGCGATGCCGCCCCGCTCGGAGAGCACCTGCGCGGGATGCGCGACACCGTCGCGCCCCACGACGTGCGCGGGGCCGTGCCCGGGCAACGAGAGCTCGACGAGCCCGCCGCGCGCGCGTGCCGTCGGGTTGACGATGACGAGGTCGTGAGGTTCGGCGTCGAGCGCACTCGCGAGGTCGGAGACCGCGTCGACGGTGAGGCCGTCGCCGAGCTGGCGCGCTTCGGCGTAGCGCACGCCGACCTGGTCGACGACCTCGTCGGAGCTGCACGCGCACGACGAGTCGTGCGCGCTGTTCGCGACGAGCAGCTTCCAGGCCAGTTCGAGCAGCGCGTGCGGGTAGTCGTGCGGCGCGCGGAACAGCGCACTCAACGGCTCCGCGCGCTTCTCGACCGCGCGCTCCGCCGCCGCGCAGCCGCGGTGGATGTCGACGCGGTTCGACGCGACACCCATGAGCACATTGGCGCGCGCACCCGAACGCAGCTCACCGCGCCACGTGGCCAGGTCGTCGACGGGTTGCGTCGGCAGGTACTCGGCGAGCGACGTGACGACGAACTCGTAGTCGTCCTGCACGTCGTTCGCCTCGGCGACGACGCGACCGAGCCACGCCTGCGGCATCTGGTGGTCGGTGCCGTTCATCAGCAGCATGTCGCCGATGCGCACGGGACCGAGCTCCGCTTCGTAGTCGCGCGCGCGACCGACGAGCTGCTTCGCGTCGTCGGGGATGTCGCGACCGTTCGAGTAGGAGCCGTAGAGGTACTCGGCGCGCACGCGTGAGCCGTCGGGCGCTTCCCACCAGAACGCGGTCTGCGTGATCGCGAGCGGCACACCGCGCCATACGACCGCGTGATCGAGGCCGGCGAGTCGCAGGATCTGGGGCATCTGCGCGACGTGGCCGAACATGTCGGGCAGGTAGCCGACCTGCATCGCGCCGCCGAACTGCGCGCCGCGCGCCATGCCCATCTGGAGGTCGCGCACGAGCGTCTCGCCCGACACCATGAACTCGTCCATCAGGACCATCCACGGGCCGACCGCGAGCCGCCCGCTCGCGGCGAGGCGCGTGAGCGCGGCCGCGGCCTCGGGCCGGATCTCGAGGTAGTCGTCGAGAACCATCGTCTGCCCGTCGAGGAGGAAGCGCGCGTAGGAGAGGTCCGATTCGAGCATCGGCAGCAGCGCGTCGAGCAGCTTCACGAGCCGCATCCGGAAGGCCTGGAACGGCGAATACCACTCGCGATCCCAGTGCGTGTGGGGGACGATCGCGACGGTGCGCTTCTCGGGTGTGGCCATGGCGCGGAGCCTAGGCGGGGCCGTCCTCGGGCTCGTCGGGCCGGTAGGCGCCCGGCCGCTCGACCTCGATCCAGCCGTCGCAGTCACGGGCCGACCACGTGTGGATCGTGCCCTTCGTGTCCTCGCGACCGAACTCGTTGCGCTTGAGCGCGACCCCGTCGGCGCGCAGCGACCAGCCGTGTCCCGCGCACAGCAACTCGTCGCCCATCACGATCGCGTCGGTGAGGTCCCAGTCGAGATGTGGACATCGGCGGGCCATCACGCACGGCGCACCCGATCGCGTCCGCCACGCAACGGCCTCGTCGTTCGCGACGTCGACCTCGACGACACGACCGGCGGATACCGCGTCGGTCGCGATCACGCGTTCCCATTGCTCGGACACGGCGACAGGTTCGCGCGATCGGTGGCTTTCGCCGGAACCCTCGGTAGGCTGCCCGCGTGCCGACCTACGCGATGCTCACGACGCTCGGTCCCGGCGGGTGGGAGACCGTGCGGGAGAACCCGGATCGCATCAGCCAGGTGCGCAGCGAGGTCGAAGGCCTCGGCTTGCGCGTCGTCGCGCAGTACGCGCTGATGGGCGCGTACGACTTCCTCAACATCATCGAGGCGCCCGACGAGCGCACGATGGCGCGCGCTGCGGTGATGCTCGCGGCGCGCGGCACGATGCGCACGACGACCATGCAGGCGATCCCGGTCGAGGATCTCATCTCCTTGCTCAAGGAGAAGTAGGGCTCAGACCCACCAGAGCTCGCGCTTCTTCTCCTCGCGAACGTCGTCGTCGACGAAGAGCACGGGCAGGATCGAGCCGTCGGACCGGCGCCGCACGCGGTAGCGGGTCTCGCCGGAGTGCTCGACCACCTCGGCGACCTCGAAGCCGCGCGCCCAGTGGGCGTCGAACCGGGATCGCACCTCGACGCGGCTGCCCGAATGCACGTCCGCGATCGTAAGCCTCCCCGGTCAGGACGCAAGAGGGTCGCGTTCAGGATCGCGACGGCTCGAGAACGGGCGGGTCGCGGTGCGGCCCAGCCGACTCGGAGGCTGAGGCGTCAGGAGCGCGGGTCGTGAAGATGAGCGGGTCGTGAAGATGAATAGTGTCGGAGGCGATGACGACGCAGACCTTTCCGACCCTGCGGGTCGAGCGCCGTTGCTGGGAAGCGGGCGACCGGCTCGTCTGCGGGATCGACGAGGTCGGCCGCGGCTCGTGGGCAGGACCGGTCACGGTCGGTGCGGTGATCGCGCCCGAACAACATCTCAAGGGCGTGCGCGACTCGAAGATGCTGTTGCCCAACGAACGTGAGAAGTGCGCGGCGCGCGTGCGCGACTGGGCGATCGCGTTTGCCGTCGGTCACGCGTCACACCGCGAGTGCGACGAGCTCGGCATGACGGTCGCGTTGCGGCTCGCCGGCAACCGCGCGCTCGACCAGCTCGCGGTCGCGGGCTACGTGCCCGACCGGATCGTGCTCGACGGCAAGCACGACTACTTCGGGCTCGGCGACCGGGTCCGCACGATCGTCAAGGCCGACATCACGGTCCTGTCGGTCGCGGCCGCGTCCGTCGTCGCGAAGGTGACGCGCGACGCGATGATGGCGGAGGAAGCCGAGCACTTCCCGGCGTACGGATTCGAGTCGAACCGCGGCTACCCCTCGCCGACGCACAAGCACGCGCTCGCGGGTTACGGGCCCTGCGCGATCCACCGGCGGTCGTGGGTCTTCATGGACTACAGCCCCTGGTCGGGCCTGGAGCGCTACGACCGCAGCTTGCGTCTGTTCCCCGTCTAGGCCCCTTCGACCGACGTCCCGACGTCGGGCTCAATCGCGCGGCGCGCGCTGCCGATACGACCGGCAGCGAGAGTGCCGGAGGGCAATGTGGGGATCGACGGTTCTGTAGGAAGCTCGTCCAACGCGCCGTGGTACGACCAGACGTGGTTCCTGGTCGTCGCGCTGCTGATCTTCTTCCCGGTCGGGCTGTGGCTCGTCTGGAAACACAAGCCATGGGCCCGCGGGCTCAAGGTCGGCGTGACCGCGATCGTTGCCGTGCTGTTCGTCGGCGCGGCCGCGTCGGCAAGCACGAGCACGCCGAAGCCGAAGGTGGCGGCCGCGATCGCGACCACCACCAGCAGCTCGGTGGCCGTGACGACGAGCACGACGGAACCGCCGGCGACGACCACCGCGAGCACGACGACCACGCGCGCGCCGACGACGACGCGCGCGACCGTGCCGCCTACCGCGCCACCGGCGACGACTCCGCCGACGGCCGCACCGCCACCGCCGCCGGACTGCACGCCGGGATACAGCCCGTGCATTCCACCGGGCCCGGATGTCGACTGCGCGGGAGGCTCGGGTAACGGGCCGCGATACGTGCACGGTCCGGTGCAGGTCACCGGCCCGGATATCTACGGACTCGACACCGACCACGACGGCATCGGCTGCGAATGACGAACCGCGGTGGGTTCTCGTGGAACCGATTCCTCGGCATCACCAAGGCGAAGCGCAGCGTGTCGCGCGCGACGGGCATCCCGTGGACGAGATCGGGCAGACAGCGCAAGGTCGGCGCGATGTTCTGGAAGCTGTTCAAGTAAGCGGATCGAACCGGCCCGAGCCCGGCCGATATGCGCCCGTGCGCCGAGTTCGGGCGTTCCTGCTCGCCCGCCTACGATCACGCTCATGGGACAGACGATCACGGTGACGTCACGCGCGGGCTCCCGCCCCGAGGTGCGGTTCTTCGATACGAACCGTTCGCTCACGGGCATGGCAATCGAGCGCTACGCCGGCCCCGAGGACGTGCACGCGCGTCGGCCTCCCGATGTGCTCGCGGAGCGCCTGTTCGTGCTGGGCGCGACGGCCGTGACCGTCTACTCGAACGTCGTGACCGTCGAGGCGCCGGCCGGCGCGTGGGCCGACCTCGAAGGCAAGGTCGAGCACACGATCACGCACCTGTTCCACTACTACGGCGAGGACGCGGGCTGGTCGCCGGACGCGCTCGGTGTGCCCTTGCCGCCGGCGCCGGTGGCCGCGGAATCGAGCACGACGTCGCCGGTGTAGATGGCGCGGACGATGTCCTCGACCGCGGGCTCCTCGATCGTGAGGGCGCGTACCGAGTAACGCGCGACGACGCGTGCGACGAGCTCCCACTGCCGCGGGCTCCCACTGCCGCGGGCCGTCGACCTTCAGGGCGGTCGGGGTAGGCGCGGGTCCGCCGAGGCCGCTTGCCGATCGAACAGGTGTTCGCATACCGTGAGCACGTGGCAGTGCTTCCCCTGCGTGACCGCGAGGCTCGGCGGCGGCTCGAGCATGTGGCGCGCGAGGCGTGCGCTCCGGTGCTTGCCGGGTCGCGGCGGCTCGCGGTCGCCGACCCGCTGGGCGCGCTGCTGCCCGACGGTGGGTTGCGGCGGGGATCGGTCGTCACGTTGGCCGGGGGCGCGGGGACGTCGAGCGTGTTGCTGCCGTTGCTCGCGGCTGCGACCGCGGCCGGGGAGTGGGCCGCGGTGGTCGAGCCGGGGTTGTCGTTGGGCGGCGCCGCGGTCGGTGAGGCAGGGGTCGCGTTGGAACGGTGCGCGTTCGTGCGCCCGGTTCCCGCGCAACAGTGGGCGGTCGTCGTCGCCGCGCTGCTCGAGGGCGCGACCGTCGTCGCCGCGTGTCTGCCGCTCGGCGTGCGGTTGGGTGACGCGCGCCGGCTGACCGCGCGGGCGCGCGAGCGCGGCGCGGTGTTCGTCGCGATCGAGTCGGTGCCGGGTCTGCGATCGGTCGCGTGGCCCGCGGAGGCCGCGCTGCGATTGCACGTGCAGCCGGGTCCGTGGCGCTGTGCTTCCGACGGACTGCTCGTCGATCGCGAGCTGCACCTGCGCGTCGAAGGGCGGGGCGCGGCCCGTCGTGGTGTGCTCGCAGCCGCCGGCTGAATCGTGACGGTGGCGGTGACGGCGGTTCGCACGTGTTGCATGGTGTGCAGCGACTGGGCGGTCACCGTCGTCCGTCGACGCGATCCGTCGACGCGCGGGTTGCCCGTCGTCGTGCGCGAGCGCGTGGGGAGTCGCGAGCTCGTGCGCGCGGCGTCGCTCGAGGCGCGCGCGGAAGGCGTCGAACCGGGGCTGACGCGGCGCGAGGCGGAGGCGCGCTGTCCCGGCTTGATGATCGCCGAGGTCGACCGCGGTGAAGAAGCGCGGGTGTTCGAAGTTGTCGCACGCGCGGTCGAGGCACTGACCCCGCGGCTCGAGCTCGAGGAACCGGGGCTGCTGTCGTTCCCGACGCGCGGTCCCGCGCGCTACTACGGCGGTGACGACGGGCTCGTCGCGCGCGTGAAGGCTGCGGCGGGCGCGGTGCTCGGTGATGATGCAGTGTCGTTGCGGGTCGGTGTCGCCGACGGCGGGTTCGCGGCGCGACTCGCGGCGCTCGTCGACGCACGGGGGATCGTGGTCGCGCCGGGCCTGTCGGCCGAGTTCCTCGCGCCGCATCCGGTCGGGTTCTTGGGTGATCCTGATCTCGCAGTGCTGTTGGTCCGGCTGGGATTGCCGACGCTCGGCGACTTCGCCGCGTTGCCGTCGGCGTCGGTGCTCACGCGGTTCGGTGTCGAGGGCGCGCGGCTCTACGAGCTCGCGCGCGGCGGTGACGACCGGCCGCTGGTGCTCGTCGAGCCGCCCGCCGACTGCGCGGAGTACATCGAGCTCGACCCGCCCGCGACGCGTGTCGATCACACCGCGTTCCTTGCGAAGGGAATCGCCGATCGATTGGTCGCGCGGCTCGCGGATCGAGGGCTGGGTTGCACGCGCGTGCTCGTGACCGCGGAGACCGAGCACGGCGAGCGGCTCGAACGCACGTGGCGTCACGTCGGACCGTTTGCTTCACGCGCGCTCGCGGACCGGGTCCGCTGGCAGCTCGAAGGTTGGTTGACCACGCAGTCGCCGGTGTTGGTTTCGGGTGTCGACGATCCGCGCGCGTTGCAGGACGCGCTCGCCGACGCGGAGAGCTTCGACACGACGACCGGCGCGTTGACGCGACTCGGTCTCGTGCCCGACGAAGTCGTGCCGTTGTCGGGCCGTCAGCTCGGATTCTGGGGCGGTGATCTCGCGGCGGCCGACCGCGCGGATCGCGCGTTCGCGCGCGTGCAGGGAATGCTCGGCTTCGACGCGGTCACGACCGCGGTGGCACAGGGCGGCCGCACCCCGGCGGAGCGGGTGCGCTGGGTGCCGTGGGGCGAGCCGCGTGAGGCGGACCGACCGTTGCTGGTCGCGGCGGGGGAGCGGCCACCGTGGCCGGGCGCGGTGCCGCCGCCGTCACCGACGCGCTTGTTCGATCCGCCGTTGGTCGCGGAGCTGCTCGACGCTTCCGGCCGGCCGGTCGTCGTGTCGGGTCGCGGCGAGGCATCGGGCGCGCCCGCGGTACTGCGGTGTCGCGGGTTGCGCGATGGGGGAGGACCGGTCGTCGCGTGGGCGGGGCCGTGGCCGCACGACTTGCGGTGGTGGGACGTCGCGCAACGGCGACGGCGCGTGCTGTGGCAGATCGTCACCGAGTCGGCCGGTGACACCGTTGCGTGTCTGGTCGCGCTCGAAGGCGGCCGGGCCGGAGTCGAGGCGCTCTACGACTGACGTACGTGTCGAGCGTGACCGCGCGTTCTCGGTAGCGTGGCGCGGATCGACGCGGCCGACGGGAGCAGGCTCCGATGACGCGCTTCGAACTGCAACACGTCGACATCAACGGCGACGACATCGCGTTCCGGTCGGCCGGCACCGGTCCTGTGCTGTTGCTCGTGCACGGCATGGCCGGCCGCTCGTCGACCTGGCGGGCCGTGATGCCCGACCTCGCGCGGCACTTCACCGTCGTCGCACCGGATCTGCTCGGGCACGGTGCGTCGGCGAAACCGCGCACCGACTACTCGCTCGGCGCGTTCGCGACCGGGTTGCGCGACCTGCTCGATGCGCTGGGGCACCGGCACGCGACGCTGATCGGGCAGTCGCTCGGCGGTGGCATCGCGATGCAGTTCGCGTACCAATATCCGGAGCGGTGCGACGCGCTCGTGCTCGTGTCGAGTGGCGGGCTCGGCGACGAGGTAAGCCCGCTGCTGCGCGCGCTCACGGTTCCGGGTGCCGAGTACGTCTTGCCGCTGCTGTGCGCGCGGCCTTTGTCCGACGCGGGCATCGCGGTCGCGGGTTGGTTCTCCCGGCTCGGACTCCGCCCCGCGCCGAATCTCGAGGAGATGTGGCACAGCTACGGCTCGCTCGCCGACGCCGAGACCCGTACCGCGTTCTTGCACACGCTGCGCGCCGTCGTCGATATGTCGGGACAGCGCGTGAGCGCGAAGAATCGCCTGCACCTCGCGTCGCAGAAGCCGACGTTGATCATGTGGGGCGATCGCGACGGCATCATCCCCGTGCAGCATGCGTACGCCTGCCACGACGCGATGCCCGGGAGCCGCCTCGAGATCTTCGAGGGTGTGGGCCACTACCCGCACTGCGAGCAACCCGCGCGCTTCGCAGAGGTTGTGACCGAGTTTCTCGGCGCGGTCGCGCTCGAGGTGGGCTCCGCGAGCTGACGACGGCTTCGTCTACGCGCCGCCGGTGTCGTAGGCGCCGATGTCGCACGTGCCGCGGAGCGTCGCCTTGCGGAGATGCCCGCGCTGATCGCGGTTCGTCACCGGTGCGAGCGTGCAGTCGGCCCCGTCGCCCGCTCCGATCGCGGGACTGCCGGGAAGCAACTTGTGCGTCGCGGTCGGGCCACCGTTCGACGCGAGGGCCGCGAGCACTACGTCGATCGGCGAGCCGTGCGTGCCGACATGGTCACCGTTGACGCCGTCGGTGAAGCCGGGACAACCGGTGCCGACGACGCCCGTGTTCTCGCCGATCACGTTGTGACCGCCGTCGACGGTCGGACGTCCCGCGTACACCTCGCAGTCGGCACCACCACCGGTGGCGGTGTTGCCGGCAACGATCGTGTTGGTGAGCGACACGGGCGGCGTGTTCGTGGTCGCGAAGATCCCGCCGCCGCCGTTGGAGTCGGTGGTGTTCGCGGTGATCGTGCTGTCGCGCGCCGTCAACGACGCGTTGCTGACCGCGACGCCACCGCCGCCGAACGTTCCGCCGCCCTGGGTCGTGTTACCGCTCACCGTGCTGTTGACGATCGTGAGCGATGCCGCGCTCGCGCTCGTCACCCAGATGCCACCGCCGGCGTTGTCGGAGACGTTGTTCGCGATCGTGCTGTCGAAGACGAGCACGTCCGCCTCACGGCTGCCGGCCGTGACCGCGATGCCGCCACCGGTGCCGGGACTGTGGTTGCCGTTACCGGTGACCGTCGTGTCGCGGACGAGCAGGTGCCCGCCCGCGGCGGTGATGCCCGGGGTGAGCTGGCCGTTGCCGTCGATCTGCAGATCACTGAGCTCGACGGTGCGGCCGTCGGCGACGGTGACGTCGGGCGCGAAGTTCGTCGAGCCGTTCGGTCGACGGACACGTGTGGTCGAGCCGGTGCCGC